>JAGVMW010000054.1 GCA_020053615.1 archaeon
AGGTCTCGTTAGAGTGACATCCCCGAATGGGGCAAGTCCCCCTGTCACTCTCGTACAAATCAATAGAAAGAATTTCAACTTTATGATGCTAAACAAATACAGTTTTCTGAGAGGTTTGAGAGAAATAACCTTCTTTCCTCACCTGTGTGAGAACTTCCTCAAAGAATTCTTTCATCTCAGGGAATGGTTCAAATAACGAGCTTTTCTTCTCCCGCAAAAAATCTTCTGTCCAGCCTTTCCAATCATGCTTATAATCCAGCTCATGAATCACTGCGTCTAATGCATCGATAGCTTTGCAGAATTTTGCTTCAGGAGTGTTTCCATCTTCAAACTCTTGAAATAATCTAACAAATTTATTCCCCATTTCTATTGGAATTTTCTGTTTAACTACTTGCATCGCTTTTAGTTCCAGTTCTTTCTTCCCTTTTCTTTTATCACCATCAGTAATATTAACATCTCCTACCTCAATTTCAACTAAGTCGTGATACAACAGCATTTCATATACTTTAATTTTATCCAACTTCTGCTTGACTTTTCCTAAGAAATAATCCGCTAACACCAAACCGCTCCAGCTATGCTCCGCTGAACTCTCTTTTCTTTTCCCCTGCGAATTGTGCCGTTCTACGCTTTTAAGATGGTAGAAATATCTAAGTTGGTTTAAATGAGCCATTATGACCTATTCTCTCTTTTGTTCCCATATAACTTCTCAAACTTTTCTTTTCCACCAGGAGTCTTTAGTAATCTTTCTTTAAACTGTTCATGCTTATCAAACAAAGCATTTATGAATTCTGTGTGTGGTTTCTTCCACTCCGTAGGATGCTCTCTAACAAAAAGCGCCCATCTTTCTACTTGGTACAAATGCTCTTTTCTTTCGTTCATAGTCGTAGTTTCCTAATCATCTGTTTTATTACTTTAATTTCGTGGTCATTAATCTTTTCGGCATAAACTACTCTTAAATGTTTTGCATCTTCTAAATCTTTTGGGCTTTTTAATAATTCCTCTTTAAACGCAATACCTGTATTGACGCTGCTGAACCAAACATCTAAACCAGTTAACTTGTATTTTTCCCGAGTGTTAAATTGCATTTCATCCAGTAAATCTTTAGCAAACTTTATTTCCATTTCGGGAAGTTCTTTTCCTTTGCGGGTAAAACGTATCGAACACTTATCGATTAAATATTCATATGCCTCTTCCGGGTTTTTGGGGTGCATACACTCAAAATCATTTTTGATTAAATCAGAAAATATTTCTTTAAATTTATCTAGGCTTACTTTTTCCATTATCAAATCAATATCTTCAGTTCCACGAGTTCTACCAGAAGCAATAGCAAAAAAGCCAGAAACAATGATATAACGGCAGTGTTCGTTAATAATATTACAGAAATCTTCGCAAAATTTATCCAATATGTTTCTATCATCAATCATTCGCACCATGATAGCTTATTAAACTCCAATTTATATAAATCTTCCCCCTTTAAAACTCCGTCAATTTCTTCTCATTGGATAAATTAACAATAGTAGTATTTCCCTCTTTTCCAGATACCTTTTCCGTAGAAATAAACTTCCCCTCCTGCAGTTTTAGAATTCTCCGCTGAAAGCTCTTATAACTCATCTCTCCCCCATACTCTGAATACACTGCATAAATTTCTCCAATTTTCTTCCCGGCGTTTTCTTTTACTAAAGTAAGTATCTGACGCATCTCTTCGTCTAATCCATCTTTAGGTTTGATATAAAAGTCATCTACTTTTTTCATAGCTTCAGCCACATGCTCAGCAGATATTATCCGAGAGCTTTTTTCCTCAGCAATATTACCCGCTTCGCGCATCAAGTACAAGCCAATACGCAAATCTCTGGATTCACTGCATTTTTCTACTATCTCTTTAAACGCATCATCGTCCCAGCATCCTGAAACAAACGCATATTCTTTACGATTAGCCAGAATTCCAGCTATCTCATGTTCGTTATACGGTCGGAAAAATAAAAATTCGGGTGATAACCTGCTTCTAATTCTTTCATCCAATTCAGAATAATAATCTCGATAATTGGTTAACACAATAATGCTCTTACGATAAATGTCTTCTAAGATTGAATATAAGAAATCAGTATCTTCTAGTTTATCTAATTCATCGAATACAAATACTACTGGTTTTTTGTTTAAACTGCCTTTGATTAATGCAAATAATTCATTAGTTCTTTTCGCTTGGAGAAATTTAAATCCTAACTCTTCGCACATCTTGTAGAATATCTTGAACGTAGTGTTTTCTTTCCAGCAATTGATGTATATGGGTAGAGTTTCACCTGATTCTTCTTCCAGTTCTCTCAGCACATGCTTGCAGGCAGTAGTCTTTCCAATTCCGGGTGGTCCGTACACAAATAAATTTCTGCCATTATTCCCCTGCAATAACGGTCTAACCGCAGTAGCAAACCGCATCTGCTCATTTTCGCGATAGGGGACTACTTTAGGCTGGTAATCATAATCGAGTACAATAGTATCTCTGAAAATGCTCTCACCGCTTTTCAACATCTCTTTAAACAGGGGCATAAAGCTAAAATAAGAATGAAAGTATATTAAAGTTTTGTTGGTGGAGTGGATATATCGTTTAGTTTAACGTATTAAGTAGTGCTTGGCGGTCTTCCTCCTCGCCCCGCTCTCGCAGTGACAATCATTGAAAAATAGAAATGTAAACCAGAGAAGCGGGTAACCCAACTTCTTGCTAGCAAAACATCAGCTCGTCGGACTTTCTTGACCACGCCAGCACTACTTAATACTGCTCTGTTGCATAAATAAATCCTGATTTTTTTGCCTTGCAACTCTACCTATGCTTCAACTCTTATTTTAGCATAGTTGCTCATTGCATCATATGCCCAAAATTTTCTTTTAACCTCATGGCATAGGTGGTCGAGTCTTCTCGACC
>JAGVMW010000024.1 GCA_020053615.1 archaeon
GGATGCGCATAATGTGGAGAGATTAGAAACATATCCATTTGGCGTGCTGTGTGCCAGACGAGGGTGGGCAGAGAAGAAAGATGTGCTGAATTGCTGGGAATTGAGGACGATAGAGAAAAATCTAGTTAAGTAAAAATATCAAAAAACAACCACAATCTCTAAAACTCTTCTTCGCTTCCTAAGCTTTCTTCGAATTCTTTGGCGCAGGCATCAGAACAGAATATATAAGCCTCGCCTTCAATCTCTTTGGTCACTTTTTTTTCTGCGCTTACAGCTGTTCCGCATTCAGCGCATTCTTCCTTCTTATCTTCGTCGTCATCAAAGCCTTTAATGAATCCTTCATCTTCAGATTCAACGTCGTCATCTCCAGATTCTTTCTTAGGAGCGCTTTCATCCTCATCAAATACGTAGTTTTTCATATTAAAGCGTGGTTTAAGCCGATTGTTTTTAAGCTTTACGTATATGCTGAATATGTTATAGCTAGATGTTGTTGCGAAATTCTTCGGTCGTGCTTGTGTGAGGCCTGTTCCGCTTCTCAACTTCGCTGTATGTGCATAGCACCTTCGAAATCTTTGCTATAAATATTGCAAGAGCGACATCTCCGTAAGAGACAACCTGTTGCAGTAGCAACATTAGGAGACCGCAGTCGACTTTACTCTGTCGCTCTCTATGTCGTAATCGAATGGATTTCGACTTTATGGTGCTATGCACATACGCTTCGCTCAGGTCGGATTGCAGAACTCTAAGAGTATAGCTCCATGGGCAGTTACACACAAGCACTAACTTTCGCAACAACCTCTTTACTCTTCTCACTCCATCTGCTTCTCTAACAATCTAATTATCTTATTGATAGACCTCTCCCAAGAGAAAGAATAAGTTATGGTCTTACGGGCATTCTGCCCCAGAAATTCCCGCTTTCCTTTATCGTGGATGAGCTGGTCAATCTTCACTGTAAGCATTCCTGGACTATTACGGGCGAAGAATAATCCATTATGCTCTTTAACAATATAACTTTTGATGTATCCAACTTTAGTAGCTATCACCGGCAATCCGGTAGACATCGCTTCTAATGTTGCCAGGGAAGTGGTTTCGGTCAAACTAGGCATCACAAACAAATCCATCGCCTGCAGATACTCTTCTACGTTATTAACGAAGCCGGTAACATGACAATTGCGAATTTCTTTGAATTGAGCTACTTGTTTCTCTGGCCCATCGCCTACTACCAGCAAAAACACATTGCGACGGCGTTTAAGGCGATTGAATGCTTCTAATAGTACACTTACATTTTTCTCTTTTGATACTCTGCCGACGTAACCGATAACAAACTTATCTGGCTCGATGCCTAATTTTATCTTAGCCATACGTTTATCTTTAGTAGGAGAAAATTTGTCGATGTCTACCCCGAGACGAGCTATGCTTATGGGAGAATTAACACCATAATCTGTCAATTGTTGTTTCAACCCGTGATACGGAACTAAAACTTCATCACAGCGATTGTATAAATAGATGGATACTTTCTTCAACAGCCAAGTAAGAATTTTTCTAAATGGTTTTGGGAAATATTTGTCTAACAGTTCCCATACGATAACATGCACATAAAATACTGTTTTTTTATCATACTTGTGTCCATAATACATCCCTAATAATCCAGCTAATCCTGGACCTTGCACAAATACTAGCTCAGTATCTTTTATCTGTTCTTTGATGGTTCTTACATTGGTTAATGATGGTTTGATAGAATAATAACTGGATAACTTTAATCTTTTGGAAAGGTCTAGATAAGTAACGTGATGCCCCTGCTCTACTCCAAAATTAGGCACTAATAAAGATGTTCTGAACTTGGCATGGGTTCTCTTAGTAAATTCCTCCATGAATTTTAACGTGCCATCAACCTGAGGATAGAAAGTATCGGCGATTAATAATAGCTTGGGTTTGGCACGATGGTACATTGTTGAGGTGTTAGTTGCTGGTGTCATCTTTTTTTATATTTGTTTAGCATCTTCGAAATCTTTTATGAAAGTATCGAAGGCTGACGTTCTCCGTAAGAGACAACCTGTTGCGTTAGCAACATTAGGAGACCGCAGTCGACTTTACTCTTGTCAGCCTGATAGTGTAATCAACTGGATTTCGACCTTATGATGCTAAACAAATATCCTTTCTTCATCGTATTCTGAAAAACTGCTCTCCAAATCTTTTTCTGATTTTTATCCCATCTTTTACGGCACGGAATAATAACAGTAATACTGGATATATTATATGAAACTTTTGGCTGTGAAACGCTTTAATCGCATTCAACTTCGAAGAGAAAGTAGATGTAATGTCCAGGTATAACGAGGGATATTTGGTATGAAAGTTTACGGGGTTCCATACAGAATAAGTATATACTTCCGGCCGATGTTTAGAAGATAGTTTATCCCACAATTCTAAAGTTATTTTATGCACCGTTTTGTGGTCCGGATGGAGATCCTCTTCGCAGTGGGTAAAGAGTTTAGTAGGATGTTCTTTTTCCAAAAGAGCTAACAATTCTGATTCTAAATTCTTGCTTTTATATCCCTCTTCAAATTTTAGATCCTCTAAGTCAAAGAAAACAATCTCGCAGTCCATTACTTCTCCGGCATGGAACGCTTCCCGAGAGCGCATCTTCTGGATGACTTCTTCCTTCAGCCAGGGATGAGATTTCTCACCATAGGAGAAGATAACTATGATAACTTTTTTTCCCTCTTGAGCGTACTTGGCTAAAGTTCCGCCGGCTCCGATAACCCAATCATCAGAATGCGAGCTAAACGCTAGGATAACTTCTCTTTTATTTCGGGTAAGCTCTTTAATGATGCTTTTTTGGGCCATTTTGTTATTTAATGTATTGTGGGCACAGTCCAAAAAGTGAGTGATAGCACCATTATCACCACTGCCCAGAAAAATCGAGAGTGATTTTCTGGGCTGAGATGCGATAGTTGCATCTCA
>JAGVMW010000063.1 GCA_020053615.1 archaeon
AGATGCGATAGTTGCATCTCATTAAATGAAAACAGGACGGCAAAGCCGTCCTTGTTTTCAGGTGGATATGGTGCTATCACTCACAAAACGGACTGTTCCGAATGATGGAAGAGCTTTAGAGGTGGCAGGTAACTTACTTTCGTGCAAGCGCAAGATAAAGCCTACGACTTTATCTGCGCACAGAGGAAATTGTGGTTTCATCTTGTGCAAAAGCTCAGCTCACATGGCAATTTTGACCGCGCCGAGCTAAACAAATATTCAATACAACATGCCCAAACTAATCTTTCCTCAAGAAATTGAAGTGTGGTACATTCTGCCTCTTATCAGAAGGAAAATCGCACTGAAATTAATCGAAAGCGGTCTGCCCCAGAAAAAAGTAGCGGAAATGATGGGTATAACTCCAGCTGCCGTAAACCAATACAAGAAACGCAAGCGAGCTCAAGAAGATGTGTTTGATGAAGAGTTGGAAAAGGAATTAATTAACGCAATTAAAAAAATAATTTCCAATAAGGAATTACTCGGAAAAGAGATAATACGCCTAAATAATTTAGTAAAGAGGAGAGGATTGATTTGTAAGCTTTATCAGAATCGGTGCATATTGGGAAAAGATAAAGAGAGCTGTCCGTATTGTAAGCATTAGGAGAAGTACCAAATGAATACTACCAAAAAAGAAATATACTTAGACCATGCATCTACTACGTATGTTCGACCAGAAGTAGTTCAAGCTATGCTGCCTTTCTTCGAGCAAAAATTTGGCAATCCCAGCAGCCTACATCACCTAGGCTTAGAAGCAAAATCTGCCGTAGATGATTCCAGAAATAAAATTGCTTCGATTTTAAACTGCAAGTCTAGTGAAATAATCTTTACCAGAGGAGGAACGGAGAGCATAAACCTCGCTATAAAAGGAGTGGCATCATTAAAAGGAAAAGGACATATTATTACCTCCACTATTGAACATCCTGCAGTTCTGAATACTTGCGCTTGGCTGGAGAAGAAAGGATTTAGTGTTACATACTTAGAAGTAGATGATGATGGATTAATCTTAATTAAAGAGCTAGAGAAAGCTATCCGAAATGATACTATACTTATCTCTATCATGTATGCTAATAATGAAATCGGAACCATTGAACCGATTGAAGAAATAGGGAAGATTGCTAAAAAACATAAAGTTCTATTTCACACTGATGCCTGTCAAGCTGCCGGAGCATTGGAACTAGATGTGAATAAATTAGGTGTGGATTTGATGACTATTAACGGGTCTAAGATTTATGGACCAAAAGGAATGGGATTGTTGTACAAACACAATAATGTTAAACTGGAGCCATTAATTCACGGCGGCGGACAAGAAGCAGGGTTAAGAAGCGGAACGGAAAATGTGGCTGGAATTGTAGGATTGGCTACGGCATTAGAATTAGCGCAGAAAGAAAAAGATAAAGAGAATAAACGATTAGTTGAATTAAGAGAATATTTAATCAAGAATACTTTAAAGAAAATTTTCAAGTCTTTCCTTAATGGACATCCTACGAAACGATTGCCCAACAATGTTAATATCTCTTTTTTAGATGTAGAAGGAGAATCTATTATGCTGTATCTAAATGAATATGGGGTGTATGTTTCTACCGGCTCTGCATGCAGTTCTCAGAAATTGCAGATAAGTCATGTATTAAATGCGATTGGACTAAAGCACGATGCTGCTCATGGAAGTATTCGTTTTACATTAGGGAAGAAGACTACTAAATCCGATATTGATTATGTGTTGAAAGTTCTTCCATCGATAATTGATTCATTGAGGAAAATTTCTCCGGTGAAGATGAAGATGAGTGAGATTAGGGAGAAAAAGTATGTGCATAACGTCATAAAGTCGAAATCTCTGTCTTTTGTAGAAGCTAGCTCGTTGTCAGGTAAACTCGACCAGTCTCGTAATGTTGCTGTCGCAACAGGAAGCTCCCTACGGGAAGACAGAGCCAGCGAAGTTTTCGTCAAAGATTTCGAAGGCATTATGCACATATGAAAAGAGAGGTGAGAAAAATGAAAACTACTAACACTAAAACCACTAGTGCAGATGTTTCTGGTCATGAAGGAGAGCAATGGCTGTATACTGAAAAAGTAAAAGATCATTTTTTCAATCCGCGGAATATTTTTAGATGTGAAAAAGATGCGGTGAAGTACGAAAAGAAGGCTGATGGAATAGGACAAGTTGGCTCGCCTGCTTGCGGTGATGTTATGAAAATGTACATCAAAGTGAATAAGAAAAATAATACGATTAGAGAATGCAAATGGAGAACTTTTGGATGCGCCTCAGCGATTGCTTCTACTTCAGTTTTGTCAGAGATGGTTATCGGAATGAAATTAGAAGATTGTAAGAAGCTCACTCCACAGGATATTGTGAAAGCTCTTGGTGGATTGCCGGCGCGGAAGATTCATTGTTCAGTATTGGGAGATCAGGCGTTAAGAACAGCAATAGATGATTATGAAAAGCGGAAGGAGAAATTGAAATGATTACCGTAACTAAAGTATTATCTGAAGAACACCAACACATTTTGAGAGTGGTTGAACTGCTAGAAAAAGAATGCTCAGCAGTGGAGAGAGGGAAAGAACTGCGAGCAGATTTCTTTAAGAAAGTCATTCAGTTCATCTGTGAATATGCCGATAAATTCCATCACAAAAAAGAAGAAGATATACTGTTTGTAGAGTTGTGCAAAGAAAGTACTAATATGCACTGTAATCCCACCCAGCAAATGCGATACGAACATGAGCTAGGTCGTGGATTTGTGAAAGAGATGGAAGAGGGGCTGAAAGGGGGGGATATACAAAAGGTAATCTCTGGAGCGAATAGTTATATCCAACTTATTCGTGAACACATCCACAAAGAAGACAATATTCTTTATCCGATGGCAGAGGAAGCTTTAGGGGATAAAGAGAAAAAAGAGCTGGAGTTGAAGTTCAAAGAAACAGATGAGAAGAATAAAAGATTGAATGAGGATGGATTAAAAATTATGAGGGGATTATCATGAGCGGGATAGAATTGAGAAAGATGATAGATTATTCTGCAGGTGGAATTACGACTAAAGTAATTTCTAAAGATGCGAAGAGCAATGTTACTTTATTTTCCATGGCTGCCGGAACGGATATTTCTGAACACACTTCAGGAAGAGATGCTTATGTATATGTGATTGAAGGAGAAGGGACGTTTGTACTGGATGGAAAGAATATTATTATGAAAGAAGGAGTGTTTTTCTCCATGCCCAAGAATTCCCCGCATGAATTGAAAGCAGAGAAGGATACAGCGTTTTTATTGGTGCTGTATTGAATGTGGGATTAATCGTTTAGTTCAGCGATGCCTCCAGCAATATCCCTCATATTTTGCCCGATTGAGACAGTTAGTTCCGTTTCGGCACGTTCCCTGGCAAAGCGGGATTTGTTTTAGACCAGTTACATCATACACTTTGTTTATGCTATCAACTAAAGTTGAAATTCCTTCATTGTGGTCAGAGAAAGCTTTGATTAGAAAATAATTATCCACTTTCTGAAATGAGTAAACTTCTTTACGCAGAGCCAAAAACTTAGAGAAATCTCCTTTACAATTGTCTGGCACTGCTACCTCTAAAACACAACTGGGCATTTAGTCTATTAACATAAGCTAAAATATATATCTAACCGATATGTTTTTATATAAGTATGTATCTTATATACTAAACCCCAAAAACAAACCCATGGAAGAAAGAAGAATAGTCAAATCTGGAAATACCAGTTATATCTTAGCTTTACCTATAAATTGGATCCGAAAAAACAGTTTAAATAGCGGAATGCAAGTACAAGTTTATGAAAACGAAGTGGGAGATTTAGTAATTGCAACCAAGAAATCACTGACTACCCCCAAAGGAGCAATTGTTACTATAAAAGTAGATGAGAAAGATATTGAAACAATATGTTTAGATTTTTTAGGAGCATATATTCATGATGCATCATCAATAATTTTTGAAGGAAAAGATCTCACTAAAATAAGTGACAAATTACTGGGCTTTGTAAAAGATTTTATAGGAGTAGATGTTATAGAGCAAAGCACCAAAGTAATTATGGTAAAGAACTTTTTCTTACTCGACAAAGAAACCTCTCCAGGGATAATTATTAAGAAAATGGACATTACTAATCGGGCGGGATTTGAGTTACTGCATCATTTTTTCCAGAAAGGGTTTGCTAAAGAAGAGCTTTCTGAGCTGCAAAGATTAAATGATCAGAATGAACGATTATTTAATTTATCCAGAAAAAGCACCCTAAAACTGTTCGAACATTCACAGTTGATGAAAAATGTGCAAACTGACACACTCCAACTAGTTAAAGACAAAGTTCATACACAAGCATTAAGAGCAATATCTCTCAGTTTGCTGAATTGCGGGAATTCTTTTCTGTTTTTAGATCATTCCAGAAGCGAGATTAAACCGTTAAAAGAGCTATTTGGAAAAAATTACTCTGATTACCAGGACTTGTTTAATGCTGTATACAATAAATCCAGCGACAGAATCAAGAACTTTATTAAAAAGCACCCCCGAGAAATGGAAGAGCTAGATAAACTTCTCAAAACTTTAGAAGACCCGTTAACTATTCAGGTTACTAATTCGCTTCATATAATTAGATATAATTTAGGGATTATTGCTCAAGAAGCTTTAATGTAAATCAATCTTTGCTCTACCGGTATTTACAATTAAAATCTTCTTATTGCTGGGGATTTTCTCTTTCATCTGCAACAGCATTCCTAACCCAGCAATACCTGAAGGTTCACAGACAATTTTTAAGTCATTTGCTAATGCTATTGCCTCATCCAGAAACTTTTCTCTAAGCAAATGCACATTTGACTCTGAACCGCAGAACCCTCTCAATTTGTAACATTTTAGCCACTGCTCATCAAATATAGCGAAAGGACGATGATGAGCAAATAATTTATCCGCTTTGCTGCTGGGATCATTAACCGTAGCTCCAATGAAATTGCAATTCTTCAAAATTTTAACATCACCATTGAAGCGTGCATCATGCAAGGTGGCAGAAACTTCTTTTTTGTTGACATTTAACAAATTTTTATACAAATGTCCGCTGCCAAAAGGAGTGAAACAATAATCTGGAGAATGGTTGATTACCTCATAACTCATCCAATCATAGAAAATTAAATCTGGGTCAAGCCCTTCGCTGGAAGTAACATCAATGCCATTAGGATTATTAGTTAACTCTAAAATTTCTTTCCAAGTAAACGGTTTTCGAGATAAATCAGTGAAGTATAATTCGCAGCCCAGCGATTCTAAACTTTCTACGATTTCTTTTCTAAGATTTAAGTCAACTAAGCATTTTAACGGAGGCAGGTTATACTTATTTAACAATGTTTGTATGGCTACTCCTGCCGCACCAGAGGTGATAATTGACAATTGAGGTAGTTTGTCTTTGACTCGGTCATCTTTTTTAGCCAGAAGAATATCTCTATAAGTTACCACCATCTCCCATGCTAATCTATCTTTATGTGTTCCAGTAGGGTTATGGCTTTCATCTTTCAGCCAAACGTTGCTAAACCCAGGAACATTAATTTTGTAAGTTGGTGTAGCTGGAAACTTAGGAGCATCCGGAGGAAATTCCGGCTTAGTTGGATCGTTCTCCGAAGCTACTCGTATAGAATAAAGAATCTTACGCTCTTTATCAGTTAAAGTCATAGCTGGAATAGTTTCATCAGTGTTTATTAAGTTTTCTGTATTTG
>JAGVMW010000126.1 GCA_020053615.1 archaeon
AATCATTTTTGGCTAAAAAACAGTCAAAGAAGAAGAGTTTAGACCAAACTGTCAAATACTATTTTCCATTCAAAATAATGAAAAAGTGTCAAACTTGGGTTACCACAAGGAAATATGCTTTTTCTGATGGATGGGAACTCTCAATCTTTCTTAGAGATATTAAATGCTTTGGGTGTAGAACAGAAGGTTAATTCGGAGAATGTAGTTACTTATAATACACCAGAACTACCTTTTGCCCCAAGAAAGAGTTATAGTATAACCATTTCAGATAATTTAATTATAGCATCTACCCCTTTTGATACCGGTGAAAAAGCGCGAAAGAGAAAGCTGCTTTATTCTAAAGAGGATAATTTTCATTATAACTGGCAATCAGAACATTTTAAAGATTATGTAGAAGATGGTGAAATAAATGTTCATACTATGGCTTTCATTACAAACTGTTGTGCTAGACCAGAATTAAAGCATAGGTTGGAAAGTACTATTGATAGATATAATTTAGATGAAATTGTCTTTTATAAAGACATTAATAGAGAGATGACATTAAAAGAAAGGATGCGTCGTTATGTTCTGTGTTACGAGGATAGAGCTATTGCTGATTTAACTATTAGAATGATGAAAGAGATAATTAATGCTAGGATTCCTGTAACTTTAAGTGTCGCTAAAAGTCCGCATCTAATTGCTGTAAATGAAGTTTCACTACAATATTAATCATAAGAAGAATGAGTTAAACTATAAATTCCTACTTAAATAACTCTCACCACTTTCTCCCTACATTTCATCCCCGAAATAATCTCTACCCTAAGACCTAACTCTTTCTTGAAGAACTTGAGCAGCTCTTTATTCGCTTTATCCTTCTCCGGTGGAGCGTGCAGATATAATTTCAACCCACCGTTTTCTTCAACTAATTCGTTCCGAGAAGAATGCGGAGTAACATGAAGAGATAAAGTACCGTTTTTAACATATTTGTTTAGCATCATCAGGTCGAAATCCAATTAATTATTTCAGCTAAAGTCACAGAGGGACTTGCCCCCTACGGGGATGTGGCTTTTGCGATTACATCTGCGAGGATCTCGAAGTGTGAGTGCACTCACATTATAAGCTTTAGCGAATTTAATGCTAAACAAATAACCATACTTATCAATTTTCATCCAACAAGTAATAACAAAAGATTAATCAACATAAATACTTTTCCTTTCCTGAAATGTGGAAAGCTCGTTCACCTGCTCGAATCGTTGTATTATTGTAATCGAGCACCGAGTGCGGGTCATAATGATTGCAACTCGTTGCATGGATAATCATGCTGGCTCACTGGCCAATTGGCGCTTTCCACACACTCTTACACATGGGAAGCGTTAAAGATTTAACCGTTTTAGAAGCATCAAAAGCTGATGACACTGGATTGGGAAGATTTTTCTTCTCTGATCGCTATTCTGTGTTTGACTGGGGAAAAATGCCTGATTTGATTCCTAACAAAGGAGCAGCATTATGTATGATAGCAGCATATTGTTTTGAACAAGCGGAAAAAACAGGCATTCCTACCCATTATTTTGGAATAAAAGATGATTTGAAAAGCAAGTCTAAAAATACCGTCGACTCAACTAAGCCGGCTCATTTAATGGAGGTAGAATTGGTGAGAGTGATTCGCCCCACTTTTGAACTAGGAAAATATGATTACTCCAAATTTACTTCAAACTTAACTAATTATCTTCTTCCTCTTGAATTAATTTACCGCAATCGCCTGCTTCCAGATTCCAGCCTTTTCAATCGGCTGAAACATGGAGATGTGACGTTCCAGCAATTAGGCTTAAATCATTACCCGCTTCCTGGAGAAACATTAAACCCAGCTTTACTGGATGTAAGCACTAAACTGGAATCAAAAGATCGTTATCTAAGTTGGGAAGAAGCTCAAAGCATCAGTGGATTAACTGAAAATGAATTAGTAGAAGTAAAGAAAATTTTGCTGAAAGTTGACGATTTAATTACTGAAGTTGCCGAAAAAGCTGGTTTAACAAACGAAGATGGCAAGATTGAGATAGCTTTTAGTCCCTACCGCAGGTTAATGATAGTAGATGTCTTTGGGACTCCTGATGAATGCCGATTCAAGTATGAAGATGTGCCGGTTAGCAAAGAGTTAGCTCGACAATTTTACCGGAAGACGGAATGGTATGAAGCAGTACAACAAGCGACCAAATCAGCTAAAGAAAAAGGAATCACTAATTGGAAAGAGTTATGTACTTTGCAGCCGCCTCTGCTTCCTCCAGCATTGAAAGAGATTATTTCGGAAATGTATATGTCTACTGCTAATGCTTTCTTAGAGAAAAGGTTGTTTAATTCACCCTCGTTAACAGAAGTGGTGGAGAAGTATAGACTTTGCGCCAAAAATGGAGGTTTTTTAACATGAAAATTGTAGATTTAGATAGCAAAGATGAACAGATTTGGGAAACACCTTTTGATGAGAAGCTTCAACAGATTTTTACCCATTCTCACTTTAACTACGATAAAACTGCTTTGGTTTCTGCTTTTCCGCATTTGGAAGAGCTTATCTCACTTCCGGAAAAGATTAAACTTTTGGTTCAGGTTGCTAGTTATACTAACACTGATGGTTATTTCTGCGACAATCCAAGACAGATAGCAATTGATTGTGACCATATTTCCCCTCATCTGTACCAGATTAAAGGATATTTGCTTAAGATAGGTTTTCCTCCAATTAGGGAAGGTTTCCCCATGCCACTTAATGTAATGATTCAACAAGTTGGATCCGAGGAAGGTAATAATTTCTTTGATGTTGACATCTACTCTCCCTCAACAATTAAAGATCCTAACGCTTACTTGAAATATGGTAGCGTGGAAGAAAGAGAGAAAAATCATCAAGTGGTTCAGGAATGCTTATGGTGGCATCCAGTCAGAATTTCTCTGATAGATTCCGGTAAAGTTCTATATCACAACAATGTTCTAGAAGAGCAGATGGAACGGCTGGAAAAAGAGATGGAAAAGAGAAGAGGGAATAGTTAAGATTGGGAAAGTGTGCCTCCCCCTACGAAAAGCTTATATACAAGATACATCTTGTAAATCTTACTGATTTAAAAAGGTGAAAAACATGACCACTGAAATCGTAGAAATTGGAACAGTAAGTTCGAGAGGACAGATAGCTATACCCTCAGGCATCCGAGAAGAAATGGGACTGGAAGAAGGTAATAAAATATTGTTTGTTTTGGAGCAGGACACATTATTGGTGAAAAAAGTAACCACAGAAACTTTTGCAAGTCTTACTAAACCCCTGCGTGAAGCTAAGAAGAAGATAGAAGAAAAAGATGTAGTTAATTTAATTCATCGATTAAGAAAATGATTATTAAAGCAGTCTTGGATACTAATGTTTTAGTGTCAGCTACTTACTGACGGGAGATTCGTTTAGAATTACAGAATTGGTAGACTTCAATGAGGTTAGTTCAATTTTATCTGTAGATTTGGTATTGGAGTATAGAAAAGTGATAAGCAGTGACGAAATTATGGATAAGGTAGAAGATAAGAAATTAGTTCTATCTAAAATCGTCCAGAGAGTGATTGAAAAGTCCATAATAGTAGAACCGACCACAAAGTTGAACATAGTTAAAGAAGACCCAGATGACAACAAAGTTTTAGAATGTGCTAAAGCCGGAAAAGTAGATTTAGTAATAACTAACGACAACCATCTGCTTAAATTAAAAGAATTCGAAGGAATAAAGATTGTTACCCCTCAAGAATTCTTAGAGTTATTCTCTAACATTAACTAATTCCATATATCTCTTCCACTTCACAAAGATTTATATAGCAAATGCCACAAATTAGTTTAAGATTAGAATAACATTTATCATAAAACAAAGGGGTGGAGAACATGAGAATTATCAGTGCAGAAAGGCTAGTTATTCCTAAAGCTGAAGTTAAAGAGGTATATTGCCAAAGTTGCGGCACGTTGATGCATGGTCCTAATGACTATGGCACAGAAATAGATCGTTCTAAAAGCAAAGATTATTGTAAGTATTGTTATCAACGGGGAGAATTCACCCAGAAAATGCTAACTAGGGATCAGATGCTTAAACGCTGCGCTGGATTTATTTACGCTAGGATGAAAGTTTCCAAAGAAGAATCTTTGCAGCAGGCGCAGGTATTAGTTCCTACTTTGAGACGCTGGAAAGGGAAGTAGATTCTTATTTTTTGTATGAAAATGTATGTGCATAGCACCATCAGGTCGAAATTCATTAGATTGTCACCTCTAAAGCCACAGAGGGATGGCTGTTGCCGTAGGCAACTCACGAGTGGAGCAGAGCGGAACGACTCGACCTACGGAGATGTGGCTTTGACGATATTTAAGAGAGAATTTCGAAGGTGCTATGCACATACGTGAAATTTTACTGTTAGTAATTGGAATTCTGCCTAATTTAGTCATCACTCACTAATAAGTGATAAAAGCACCAAAAGATTTATAAATAACCACCACTTCTCAGAAGTAATGACTCTACCTATTAACACTTATTGCGAGTACGGAGATTTGACTTCAGGCAATCCTATGTTAAAGCGAGATGGCACCTTAGAACTAGCATTTGGACAAGCAGTACGTCCAGTGATGCTTCAAACCGTTCTAAGAGAAGATAAATTGTATGTGGGCATTTCTGGAGAGTATAATTCTGTTGCTCCAATTAAATGCTGGGGAGAAGGAGTTAATCTTCGCCATACTGGATGGGATCATCGCTTTGTGGTTAATTGCAATTCACCTGCGGAAAAATATGATGCTTTAAGAGGATTAAAACCAGGAACTTCTTTAGGAGAAGTACTGGATAATTTAAAGAGGAGGTAAGAGAAAATGGGAGAAAATGATGATTATTTTAATATATTAAATGGGCTGATAATTGATAAATTTAATAATAATTTGAAAAATAAAGACCAGTGGATATTTAAAGTTCCTCGATGCCAAGCTTCAGAAGAGCCAGCACCTTCCGCAGAAAAAGAAAAACCGGCTACTCCTAAAACCAGAGCAGATATATTAGCTCCTTTGCGAGAAGTATTCTTAGATGATAAATTAATGGATACAGTTGTAACTAGAACTGCTGTTCCTGAATTGCTGGAAGGAACCGAGCCTGGTTATGGCGGGGTTATTTTATTTGGTCCTCCCGGAACCGGTAAAACTGTATTAATGGATGCTTTAGGTGAAGTTTATACTCGGGCAGGAGCATATAGTGAAGCCGTTTCTTTGGCACAAATTAATTCCAGTTATGTAAGTGAATTTGCACGCAATTTAGAAAGAGTGTTAGAAAGAGCAGTAAGCGAAGCCAGCCGACGCAAAAAGCCTTCTTTAGTACGTATTGATGAAGGTTCTGCATTAGTAACCAGAGCCGAAGATGGAGCAAGAAGTGTATCTAAGCATTATCAAGAAGCGATTGACGTGCTTAAGCGTTATGTTGGAAATAATCGCAATGTGGTATTAGTCATTGCCACTAACGAATTACCTGATTCATTTGAAGAAGCTTTAACTCGGGAAGGAAGATTAACTTCCTGTTTTGTAGGCTACCCAGAAAGGAATGAACGTAGAAGAATGTGGCAGCATTTCGCCAAACAGTATAAGCTATTAGAATTGGGCGAAGAGCAAGCTTATCAACTGGCAGATGCAACTCAAACCGAGCAAGGAGCATTTATAGAAGAGTTCTGCCGTACTTATGATACTACCCGCAGAAGTGCCCTGTTGAAAGAGAAAGGCTACACTAATTTGGTAGATGCTTTGGAGAGTGGAGAAAATATTACCGGTAGAACCGTGGCTGAAACTTATACTTTTGAACAATTTTATGCTGATGCCAGTAAATACTTGGAAGACAAGAAAGCTAGATTAGGCGAAGGAAATGGCGAAGATAAAAAGAAACCAGTGGGATTTGGAAGGGGATAAAAATGACTCTCTCTGACCTTATTCAACCGTCTGAAGCCGTCGCACCCGTCCAATTCGAATTAGATGAAACTTCTATTTTAAATCGATTATTAGACGATTTTCCTGCAGTAGGAGAGATATTCGGAGTAGCAGTATATTATAAGTGCGGATGGTGCGCTCATGGTCAAGAAACTAGGCTTCCAGTGGATGATTATCCTATCATTAAATGTGATTATTGCCATACCCCTAATCAGTTTCCGTTAATTAGAAACGAAGAAGATAGATCAGAATAGAAGAGACGATGATAAATGGTAATTTATGCTCATTTAGATACAAACGTTAGAGAAATTATTTCTGATTTAGTAGATAATCTTCATCAAGTTTGTTATAAAAAATCGTTAATAGTATTACAAGATAAAGGGGGAAGAGATCATATTTTAGACATATCAACTGGTAAATTGGGACTTTACAATATCCAAGCTCCAGAACTTCCAATTGTTAAAGCTATTGCTGATAATGGTGTCTTTGTGGGAGATAAATTTAATCCTATGACTATTCCAAGTAGAAAAGAGTTACATAATCTTCCTACCATTTTTGAACTGGAACGATTAGCAAAAGAACCAGTTATTATCAGTGGAATTGCGCGATTAAGTGCTGACGGTTTTCAAGATGATTCACGAGATAGTTCCTACTTTAAAGAACAAAAAGCAGAATTAGGTGCATTTGTTGCAGCTTATGCCCGAGCAGTAAGTTCTTCTCCTCTTGGTAAACCGGTTCTGGAAGGATTCTATGAAGCTATAAAGAGAAAGAACTCTGAATTAATTGCCGATGCAGAAAATCCTGCTTTGCCAGAAGCAAGAAGAAACATTATGAGAAAAATGGTTTACCAAGAAGAAGATTTGGTTAATGTTTTTGGCAGGGATTTATACCATCAACTAAAAGCCGTTCTAAGAGAATAGGTTCTACTTCCCTTTCTCTCCCACCACTTTCAGCACCATATCTCTCATCTTTTTCTTCCTGATAAAATCGTACACTACTTTTACCGACTGCAACGTGTATGGATTCATCCCCGTCCAATACATGCAGGTAGAATCAGTCATCGGTGTTGGAGTAAACAATTGAAACTGCTCCGCGTTCTGCAGTTGTTTCATTTTTCCGACGAGAAAAGCAGTTTCCGTTTCATCATCACCAGGATGTCCGGTCATAAAATAATATTTTAACGATTGTTTTCGAGATTGATTCAACTCCTCAAAATATTTCTTAAACTCATCGAAACTAGAATTATTTTTGTTCATTAACGACAAGACTCTCGTCGAGAAATGCTCCGGAGCGATTTTTAAACAGCCTGAAATATGGTGCTCAGAAATCTCTTTAATATATTCTTTATTCTCTAATGCCAGGTCATAACGTATGCCACTGCGAATAAAAATCTTCTTCACACCGGAAATTTGTCGTGCTTTACGCAATAATTGGATTAAATAACCCGCGTAAATCCTCTACCTCGCAGGTAGGGGATGTAAGCGGATAATTCTTGTCAAACGTTGCGAGCGCCCTACCGCCGGTCACAGACCGGACGGCATGACGGGCGCTCGCCGATTAAGAAGCAAAACTACTCAACGTTTTCTGCCCTAA
>JAGVMW010000205.1 GCA_020053615.1 archaeon
ATTTCCTCACAATTGATGACATGCAAAAAGCACTAGAAGACTTCTGGCAAAAACATATTTTTATGCAAAACTTCATGCGTTACTTATGTCGCTAACTAATATCGGTAATTTTATAGTAATTGAGAAGAAGAAATAATCTATCTCCATTCTGAATGTCCGAACTGCACCAATAAATCAAATCCTGAAACATTCGGCACATCACACGCACCATAACAAGAACCTGCCCAGAAAGTTAATTTAACTGCTGGAAACTTCTTCTTTACTTCTTCCTGAATCAGTTTAGCTTTCGGCTTCAATCCGTCGGGAAGCTGAACCAAAACGGTTTTAGAATTATGTTTAGAAATTGCTGTAAGTAACTTTTTTAATTCAAGATTAAGCTTTAATTCAGCCATGGGAAATAAATTACCTCTTCTGTAATCTCAAGTACTCTTCTATCGCTTTCCTAGTGTAAGGCTCCACCGGCAGAGTTAATGCTTCTTCCAAGGTAACCCACACAAACTCCTGACCTTCAGAGTTAAGCTTAACCTCGGTGGAGTCAGTTTTGCAGGAGAAGTCAAAGAAAATAAAATGCCTCTTTTTCCAAAAAATAGAATCGTAAATAAACTGTTGGAAACAAATAAACTCAGGGTCATAAACCTCTAATCCGGTCTCTTCCTTAACCTCCCTCTTAAGGCACTCTTTCAGGGGTTCTCCCAGCTCAACATGCCCCCCCGGCATTACATATTTATCTTTCCATTTGTGGGACTTCATCAAGAAAACTTTGCCTTCCGAATTAAAAATTAATGCTCCACAAGTTGGTTCAGGATATTGTTGTTCCGCCATACTCACTTCTCTTCTTCGCTTTCATCAGAACTATCTTCGTCTCTTCGGACTACTTTAACTGCATCCATCTTTACAGTTATAGGAATAGGAACAGCAGCTTCGAGTAATTCAACTACTATCTCTTCTTTAGGTTTGTTGATTCTCATTACTTTAGCATTTTCTCTCTTGAATGGTCCGGAAATGATTTCTACGATGTCGCCTTTTCGGATGTTCATCTCTACTTTAACTTGTTCTAACATGTGTTCAATTTCAGCGTAGGGAATTTCTTTTCCCAGCAATCCGCGGGCATATGATACTCCCTGCAAAGCTGCTTCTGCTTCTTCTATAGAAGGTGATTCAATAAAGATGTAGCCTCTCATTCCGTGCGGGCGTATAACTGCATAGATGCCGCAATCAGGTTTTTTATGTAATTTGGACATTAAGAAATCTACTACTTGATCTTCTCGGTTAGGAGCAGTTCTTACTCCGAATATTTTTGATTCAGCCATTTTTATTCAATATATTTTGTGATATTAAACAAATTTATCCAATTAATAACATTTTAAGCAGGAAGATGATAAAGCCTAAAGCTCCGATGATTGCCGTTCCTATAGCGGTAATTTTAAGCGTGTTTTTATATTCTTCGGTAGTAGGTTTCTTAGTAACGTGCAGTACTCTTATTGCTTCTTTAAAGAACCGTTTTATCTTTCCTTGCGGTTGTGCATCAATTACAGTCTCCTCTATAGGTGCTTCTTCCATTATTTCCTGAAAACAGGAGGTTGATTTATAAAGCTTTCTTTGGAGAATTAATAGATTAGAAATTCAATCCTGATTCAATTCATAAACTCTATCCCCAGCTCCGTTTCCATCGCTTGTTTCTTCTTGGTCATATACTTATTCCCTTCGCCGAATATCTGCTCTGATTTTACACCGGTAATTATCAGCATTGTCCTAATCGTCTTCTCCAAGTCTTTATAGATCTGCGCCCCCCAGATGATTTTAGCATTAGGTGATAATCTTCCACCAACGGCTTCTACAATCTTACGCGCCTCGTCTAAAGTCAAATCTTCTCCCCCTGAAATATTTATCAAAGCGGCAGTTGCAGTAGAAATATCCACATCAATAAGCGGATTGTTGAGAGCTTTCTGTACTGATTCTTCTGCCCGTTTTTCCTCGTTGTCTGATTCTCCCATCCCAATTAAAGCTACTCCGCCTTCACTCATAATTGTTTTAATATCAGCAAAATCTAAATTAACTAATCCGGCTTTGGTCACTAATTCAGCGATTCCTTTAACGGCATTGGTAAGTATCTCATCTGCTACTTTGAATGCAGTTTGTAATGGCAGATGTGGAGCTAATTCCAGCAATTTTTCGTTAGGGATTACAATAAGTGTATTAATACTCTGTTCTAGTTTCTCTAATCCAATCATGGCATTTTCAAAGCGATGCGAGCCTTCCATAGTAAATGGCAGAGTAACTACTCCTACGCTTAACATTCCTCCTTTGCGGGCTAATTCAGCGATGAATGGAGCGCTTCCGGTTCCGGTTCCTCCTCCTAAACCGCAGGTGATAAATACCATATCTGAGCCTTCCAACGCTTTTCTTAAATCTGATTCATTCTCTCTAGCAGCTTGCTCTCCTACTTTTGGATTAGAGCCGGCGCCGATACCATGAGTAAGGTCTCTTCCTATCAAGATTTTTTTATCAGCACGTGCATACAACAAGTCTTGGGCATCAGTATTTACGGCAATAGTTTCAATTCCATGAACTCCTACTTCAGAAATTCGGTTGATGGTATTATTTCCGCCTCCACCACAGCCGATAACTTTAATTCTGGTCTTTTGCGAGGATAAAATGCGTTCTAATTCTTCATCTACTTCTAATGTGGCTTTAGGACGGGAAGCACTTTCAGTTTTTATGCCAGAAGAATTATTCTGAAAACTAACTTTAGAACCGTACTGGTCTGAGTTTTTATTTCCGGTGATGAATGTATCCATCTTATTGCCTCATCTCTTTTTAAATAGATAGAGTAGCGGAGAGCCTTTTATAAAGATTGTTATAGTGAAGAAATAGAGTGCAGGATATAGAGGTTGAAGCGGGTAGTTTTTACGGAATTAGAAGTAATGTATATAAAGAAAAGAGCATTTTCAGTTAGTGGGGGATGGGCACAGTCCAAAAAGTGAGTGATAGCACCATTATCACCACTGCCCAGAAAAATCGAGAGTGATTTTCTGGGCTGAGATGCGATAGTTGCATCTCA
>JAGVMW010000172.1 GCA_020053615.1 archaeon
ATGAGATGCAACTATCGCATCTCAGCCCAGAAAATCACTCTCGATTTTTCTGGGCAGTGGTGATAATGGTGCTATCACTCACTTTTTGGACTGTGCCGCGTCCCCACAATCTTTATATATCTCCTTTCTATAATCTAAAATGCATGACTAACATCTATATTCATACCTCTGGCTGTTCGCACAATTTTGCCGATTCAGAGCAAATGGCAGGATTATTGAAGCAGGCAGGATTTAATATAGTAAATAATATCGAAGAGGGTTACGTCATAATTTTCAACACGTGTACGGTTAAAGGGCCAACTGAAGCCGCTTTCTTTCAACGCTTAGAGAACACCGAACAGAAGTATCCTAATAAGATTATTGTTATTACCGGATGTATTCCTCAAGCAGATCCGCAAAAATTAAAAAAATATCCTTTAGTTGGAACAAATCAAATTCATAGAATTGTGGAAGTGGTAGAAGAAGCGTTGCATGATAATAATATTCAATTATTAGAATCAGAAGAACTGCCTCCATTAAATCTCCCTAGAGTACGTCTTAATCCCGTAACTTGCATTATTCCTATCTCTCGCGGCTGCTTAGGAGCTTGTTCGTTCTGCAAAACTAAATCTGCACGAGGAAATCTCGTCTCTTATCCAATTGAAGATATTCGTAAAGAAGTAGAACTGGCATTAAAAGAAGGAGCAAAAGAAATCTGGCTCACTTCTCAAGACACTGGTTGTTATGGATTTGATTTAGATACTAATCTGGCTAAGCTTTTGAATGAAGTAACTTCGGTATTCGGCAATTTCCGAGTTCGAATTGGAATTATTAATCCTAATCATATTCTTAAATTTAAAGCAGAGTTTTTCGATGCGCTTAAGAGTCCCAAAATATATCATTTTCTACATATTCCATTGCAATCCGGCAGCAACGAGGTGCTGAAGAAGATGCATCGCAATTATACTGCAGAAGAGTTCCGGGATTTGATGTTTGATATAAAATTACATGTTTCAGATATGACTATTGCCACTGATTTAATGGCGGGATTTCCCGGAGAGACGGAAGAGCAGTATTGGGAGACACAGAATTTGTTGCGGCAATTGATGCCAGATGTAGTTAATATCTCCCGTTTTTGGCCGCGTTCGGGAACACTTGCCGCTAAGATGAAGCCATTGCCTAGGGAAGTAGTCCGGCACCGTTATAAAGTGCTTAATGGGATTAATATTAGCATTGCCAGGATGCAGAATGAGCGTTGGATTGGCTGGGAAGGAGAAGTTCTGGTGAATAAGAAAGGCAAAGAAGCAGGGCAATGGATCGCTCGGAATGATTCATTCAAGCCGATTGTAGTAGAAGGAAATTATTCATTAGGGCAGAAGTTGAAAGTGAAAGTTAATCGAGTTACGTCGTCTGATTTAAGAGGGACGGTGATGGGATAGTTACTTCAATCCCAATTCTTCTTTGATGTGCTTCTCAATTACTCGTGACATATTCATTCCTTTCTCTTGAGCGTACTCCCGAAACTTCTTTAGTAGTGTTCCATCTATGGTTAAGTTTATTCTCTCTCGATAAACAGTTTTGGGCATTTTTCTAGTTTTATCATATTCTGCCAGCGCTTCGAATACCTGAGGGTGTTTCTTTATCGCTTCAATGGCATATTCATATTGTTTTGATGGCATGGTTTATCAGCCTCCCGATTTTGTGAATATCTTTTATATTGAACTTAGCAATCCGCAGCACTAATTGTGATATTTTATCGGGGTTGTAGTTGTATTCATTCATCTCCAAATAAGAGATTATTACTGCCGTAGCCGTTCTCTTGTTTCCGTCTTCAAATGGATAATCAACGAGTATTGCTCGAGTAAGCAGGCACATTGTTTTAAACCAGTGTGGTGAATGTTTAGTCTGCCCCAGCACGAAATCTAAGCTGCTTTCATTGACTAAATTGCCGGTGCTGAATTGCTGGTTTATGCTGATGAGGTCTTTTTTGTTTAGCATAATTCATACGTATAAATATGTATAATTTATAAATGTTTTGGTGGAAATTAAGCGTATTTGTTTCCAATAACTGGAAAAGAAACTATCTCTTAAAAAGTATCATAGCAGAGATGCCTTTCTCCTGCAGATAATCTCTTGCTTTTTTGGCTTCGTTTAATATTTCCTGATAAGAATTTTCATACTCGTCCACTTTATGAAAACCAAAATTTAACCCTACTACTTTTTGACCAATAACATATCTTTGATAAGAAAGAACTCTTTGATGTTCCAATTCTACTGCCACTTGAAGAGTAATTTTATCGTCAGATTGTGTTTTAGTGATATTTATTATAGTATGATTAACATTTTTCTTTTGGAGTAAATCTACTACTTCATCAATGCTTCCGGGTATTCCTAAAGTTTTGTATAATAAAGACATGATAAAAGTTAAAAGACAACGCACTATTTAAACTTTTACTTACGAGTAGTACTATGGGTTATTTGAGCAGGTCTAATTGCTCTTTTTCGTCTGCGACTTTTTTCTTGGTTCTTTTTCCTTTTTCATTGTCCAATTGACGAATCATTTGGTGGACATATGTACATAGTTTCTTTTCAGCTTTATCATGAATTTTTGAATTATAATTATCAAGACTTAATGCATTATCTAATACAGATATCAATTTTTGACAAGAATAACTTCCAAAACTGACTTCTATTCTTCCTAGAGATGGATCACCCAAAGTGTCCAGAATGAAAAACTTGGTTATTTTTGAGGCTTTGCCTTTTTGATTTTCAATGACATATAGTTCTCCGCAGGAAGAACTGTCAATATAACGTTTTGGAAGGTCAATACTCAATATTGATTTCCCGTTTCTCTTCCGACAAATCCGTCCACCATCCTCATTCACCATTGAGAATAAAGAACGAACCTCTTCCGCACAATTTTGCGGTAAAAATGACGGTAAATATTTTTCTTTTTGCTCATCAGCTATGAGGCTACTAGTACTACCCAATCCAATATAAGCAGTAGCTACAATTGCAGTTAAAGTAGGAAAGATTTTCATTATAACTACCAGAAGAGATAATCAATTTATAAATCTTTTGTGCCAAAACTTACTAATCAGTAGTAATCAACCATCGACCCAAAGAGCGGGAGTGTCCTAGAATAGAAACGTTAATATAGTAGTTC
>JAGVMW010000098.1 GCA_020053615.1 archaeon
AGCAGGCAGAACTAATGTAAACAATAACACCGTAAACCATAACCCGGTGAACCATAATACTACAAACAACAATATAGTAAATGGAACTCAAAACTCCAACAGTACAAAAAGCGTCCTAGACATAGACAACGACATCCTCACCCCCGGAATGAAGCAGTATCAAGAGGTAAAGAAACTCCATCCAGACTGCTTAGTTATGTTAAGGATGGGAGATTTCTACGAAATGTTCTATCAAGATGCGGTTACAGCGTCAAGAGAATTGGAAATAACTCTCACCTCCAGAGGAAAAGGAGACAAACGTGCTCCGTTAGCCGGAATTCCGTATCATGCTTTAGAGCCATACTTAGCACGATTAGTAAAGAAAGGACATAAAGTAGCGATAGTAGAACAATTGGAAGATCCTAAACTCGCCAAAGGTTTAGTGAAAAGAGGATTAGTAAGAATAGTTACTCCCGGAACGATATTTGAATCATCCATGCTGAATGAAAAAGAAAATAATTATCTTATGGCTCTTACGGCTAGAGGAGAAGAGTTTGGGCTAGCACTATGTGATGTTTCTACCGGAGAATTTTCTACCATTCTCGCAGAAGGAATTAACCAACTGCACAATATTATTATCCGTTTCAACCCCAGCGAATGTATTATTCCGGAAAGCCTAAAAGTTAATCATGAATTGATGGAACGGCTAAGACATTATGATTGTTTAGTCAACGCTTTAGGAGATAATTTCTTTTCCGCAGAAAAATCCAGAGAACTGCTACAGAAACATTTTAATTTATTAACATTAGATGCGTTCGGAATTGAAGATAAGCCGTTGAATACAGCAGTTAGCGGAGCTTTACTGAGATACTTGTTAGAAACGCAAAAGAATACCCTTGCTCACCTTAAAAAAGTATCTTTAATCAACTTACAACAAAAGATGTTATTAGATTCCAGCACCCTGCGCAATCTAGAATTGACCCAAAATATCCGTGACGGAACCACACGAGGAACATTGCTTTCAGTATTAGATAAAACCGTAACTTCTTTAGGTGCCAGACTATTAAGAAAATGGCTCAAAGAACCGTTATTAAATACCAAAGCCATAAACCAACGCTTAGATGCAGTAGAAGAATTTAATCGCAGAGTAATTCAACGGGAAGAAATTATTTCATTGTTGGAATTGGTATATGATTTAGAGCGCTTAATCAGCAAAGTCAATTACGGCAGCGCTAATGCCAAAGATTTGCTCTCATTAAAAACTTCATTGCAGCAGCTGCCTAAGATTAAGCAAAAGTTGAGCGGATTTGAAAGCGATTTATTACTGGAAATAAACCTGATGGAGAATTTGCATGAACTAACTGCCTTGCTGGAATCTTCTATCCGTGAAGATGCTCCGGCTACGGTAAGAGAAGGAGGATTTATCAAATCAAAATACAATGTTGAATTAGACCAATTGCACGATTTGAAACATAACAGCAAGAAATATCTACAAGAATTAGAAGAGAAAGAAAAACAGAAAACTGGAATTCCCCTAAGATTAGGATATACTAAAGTGTTTGGATATTTTATTGAGGTAACTCACAAAAATGTTCCAATGGTTCCTGCGGATTGGATTAGGAAACAAACTACGGTCAATACTGAAAGATACATTACTTCCGAACTTAAAGAGATTGAGGAGAAGATTTTGAATGCGGAGGAGAAGATTGTAGAGTTAGAGTATCGATTGTTTCAGGAACTGGCGCAAAGAGTAGCTGAGAATACGGCGAAGATTCAAGATATTGCGATAAAGATGGGGGTGCTGGATGTATTATGTTCTTTATCTCGAGTAGCGTTAGAAAATAATTATATCAAGCCAGAGCTTGTAGAACAAAAAGTTATTCAGATTAAAAGCGGTCGGCATCCAGTAGTAGAAAAAAATGAATCAAGATTTATTGCTAATGATGTGTTTGTATCTGAAGGAGAGATGATGATAATTACCGGACCTAATATGGCCGGAAAATCTACGACCATGCGTCAAACCGCTCTAATTGTATTAATGGCGCAAGTTGGCTCATTCGTTCCAGCAGATAAAGCGGTTCTGGGAATAGTAGATAGAATCTTTACTCGGGTGGGCGCTTATGATGATTTAAGTTCAGGACAGTCTACGTTTATGATAGAGATGACTGAAACTGCTAATATCTTGAATAATGCTACGGAAAACAGCTTGATAATTCTGGACGAGATTGGAAGAGGAACTTCTACTTTTGATGGGGTGTCTATTGCCTGGAGTGTAGCGGAGTATCTTATTAATCATACCAAAGCTAAAACGTTGTTCAGCACGCATTATCATGTGTTGAATAAATTGGCCGAAAAGTTTTCCCGAATCAAGAATTATAATATTGCGGTGCGGGAGAATAAAGGTGAAGTTATTTTTCTGCATAAATTAATAGAAGGAGGAACGGATGAGAGTTATGGCATTCATGTGGCGAAATTAGCTGGACTGCCGGAAGAGGTAGTAAAGAGGGCAGAAGAAATTCAGGGAATATTGCAGGCTGATGATGATATGATGCGGAGGATTAAGGCGAAGAAGCTGGGTGAGCAGATGAGTCTGGAGAAGTTTTAGGGACAAATTTATTGTAATTGCGGCATTTTAATTCCAGCAACCCGCGCAGAAATATCCATGCCTGCAGATTTAGCATAATTATCGGCTAGTGTAAAATATTTATTGGCTTCTTCTGGTTTGCCGCCGCTTACTGCTTTCTCGGCTTCAGATAAAGTAAAGTTTATGGCTAAATTGTAATAGGTTAATTCTATCTG
This sequence comes from archaeon, assembly GCA_020053615.1. GTDB lineage: Archaea > Nanobdellota > Nanobdellia > Woesearchaeales > GW2011-AR9 > JACRPH01. The sequence continues at coordinate 2,779 of JAGVMW010000098.1, forward strand.
TTTAACTCGAGGAGTTAGATCTAAATTAACTTTTTTAGCATCTTTAAGCGCATCATCAAGATAACATTTCATATATGCCCAATTGCCTTTTTCGGCAGAAGTTTGTGCAGAGGTAAGACGTTCTTCTATTTTTTTAGTAATATCGTCGGTGGTAGCCATTTAAATTAATTTATAAACTAATTTAATATAAACATTACTGTTCTTTAGAATAATCTTTTCTAGCAATACTCATATAACAATGGGCTTGAGTTTCAGATTCACTCCATTCAATTAACGGTTCTACCGGAGTTAATTCAAATTTATCATTTAACAATCTCCAGAATTTATCGACATCTCCTCGAACATGACTTCCTAAAACTCGATAGTAACCTTCGGGAGTATACAATCTTACAGGGTCATTAGAATTAAAGTCAACCACTAATCCGTCTAATGACTTTACAGAACGATATAATCCATATTCTTCTGGTTTATACAAAGGAATTCCGCCGCTAATTTGATACAACTCCCGAATTTCTGACATTAAGTCGTGATATTGTCGCGGGATAAGTTGAGTAATAGTTTTAGGATGATTAGGAGATGAATTAGTATCTACTTTTATCGTTCCATCCTTTCTTAAGATGGAGGTATTGAACACGTTTTCTTGGGCTTGGAACATTTTGTATTAGGCATATGTATTATATGTTTAGTTGAGAGAAAGCTCTTTGGCTGGGCTTTATTTAAAAAGGTTTGGGAAAAGTTTTGGTAAAATTTATTTTTCAGAAAACACTTCTGCTTGATAAGTGTAAATCGCAGCAGTTTTCCAAGCATCGGGAGATAATCCTGCTTTCCAACACAACTGCTGTAGAAATTCAATTTTATCCTGGATTTGCTTCCACACCTGAGGCAGAAACGTAGCTTGTCGACCATTCTTCTCTATAATTACGCCGTCTATTTCTGAACGGAGTTTTTTTAATAAGTCAGCTTCACTTTTGTATTCTAATCTTTTAGGCGGAGTGAGAACGGATAGTTCAATTTCTACTTCAATTAATTCTTCTTTTCCTAACGGAGGGAAACGAGGATCGTGGAAAGCGGCATTTAAAGCGTTTTCTTTTACTCCGTCATAAAGTGGTTTGATGGGATGAATATAACCAATACAGCCACGCAATTCTCCATGCTTATGCAGGGTAACAAAAACACCATGCCTGGCTTGAAATTCTTTTGGGATGAGGCCTAATTCATAATTCTTGCCGGAGAATTTTGCGGCGATAGTTTTACGGGCTAGGTCCAGCAGGATTTTGCGATGAAGTTCGTTCATTTAGGGAAAAATGTTCGGGTATGATTTAAGATTTTCGGGAGGAAGGCACAGTCCGTTTTGTGAGTGATAGCACCATATCCACCTGAAAACAAGGACGGCTTTGCCGTCCTGTTTTCATTTAATGAGATGCAACTATCGCA
>JAGVMW010000144.1 GCA_020053615.1 archaeon
AGAGAAATCATCAAATATTTGGTAAAACACAAAAAAGTGGATGTGTTAGTCACTTCTGCTGGTGGTATTGAAGAAGACATCATCAAAGTATTAAAGCCGTTTGTATTGGGCGAATTTGATGTTCCAGGAAGAATGTTGTTTGAGCATGGAGTCAATCGCACCGGAAATATTTTTGTGCCGAATGATAGGTTCGCTTACTTTGATAAATTCATGCAGAAATTTCTGCTGGATATATACACTAAACAAAAATCAACTGGACAAATATTCTGCCCAAAAGATTTAATCCGAGAATTAGGATTAGCTATAAATGATGAAAGTTCAATCTTATATTGGGCGGCTAAGAACGATATTTCTATATTCTGTCCGGGAATAATTGACGGCTCTTTAGGAGATATGATTTACTTCTTCAAGCAAACCCACAAAGATTTTATTCTCGATGTAAGTAAAGAGATTAAAGACATTGTAAATATTGCATTGAATTCGGAGAAAACCGGAGGAATAATTTTGGGCGGCGGGATCAGCAAGCATTTCGCTTTAAACGCCAACATCTTCAAAGAAGGTTTTGATTATGTGGTATATATCAATACTGCTCAAGAGTTTGACGGCTCGGATTCCGGAGCGAGAGTAGAGGAAGCGATAACTTGGGGTAAAGTTAAGGTTAATGCTCCGCATGTAAAGATATACTGCGACGCGACGATAGCTTTTCCGTTGTTGGTAGCTGGAAGCTTTGCAGTGGAAGAAGGTGTGAATAATAAAGAAAACTAAAATAATATGAATTAAGTTAAGTAAACTATCCTTTCCATCATAAATATTCAAACCGACAGCTTTTTATACCTCCTAATTTTCCTTATCCAAAAAAGAGGTGATATTAAATGTGTCAATGCAAAGGTATAGTTAAGATAATAGTAGGTTTGTTGCTGCTGATGAATGCATTCATCTGGCCGCAATGGGTAGACCTGACCGGTTGGATTTCGTTTGGAGCAATCCTGATGGTAATTGGAGGAATTGCCCTACTATTCAAAGGAGGAGACTGCTGCGGTAGTTCCTGCTGCGAAGACAAACCGAAGAAAAAGAAATAGTTTTTTTTGTTTTTTAAATTATTTATCCAACCGGCAGCAGCACATGATTAAACTTCTCTTTCTTGTCGCTTTTCATGCATTTCATACCTCGGCTGCATAAAGTAGAACAGGAAAACCCGCCGATGATATATTCCGGATCGTACAACAGTTTAGCTATTACTTCTTTCAATGCATATGCATCTTTGTAGTCGATCACTGCTCGTAGTTGCTCCTCATTAAATTTGAAATCGGAAAAGAACTTTCGGCAGAACTCCAGCTCAGCGTTTTTACATTTCTCAAACTGTTTCCATTCCTGATGCATCCGCGCATCATACTTTCGCACAATTCCCATATACAATCGCATGGGATGTATTATCTTTTCATCAATATCAGTAACTTCCCAAAGCCCATGTTTTTCAAATGCAAATTTCTTGAACGCTAATTGCAGCATGGAACGAACTTCATAAATGCCTTTCTTATAGCACAGTTCTAATACTTTCAGATAAGCATCAAAAGTAGCTTTAGAACATTTAGTAAACATTCTTTCTAAAAGGTCCATGGTTTTATACCCTTCTTTCTGGCGTTTCTGCTGAAGATATCTTTTGGTGTTATTCAGGATAAACAGATTCTTGAAGCATTCAAACAATCTCTTCTCTTCGCTGAAGCATTCTATGCTTTGAATATTGTGAGTTCTATCAGCTAATTTTATGAGAATAGCTTTCTCTTTAAGCACTTTATCCGCGAAGTTAAATATACCAGAAATGGAACGATAATAAAAATGGCGTTTATTTCTAGTAAGCATTTCCAGCAATTTCAATGTATCTTGAGCAGTTTTAATTGGAATTTTATTCTTGGCGCAGAATTCAGCCAATTCATTTTTAATATCAGAAAAAATCTGCTGCTCACATAAATCTAATTCTTTAAGTCCGGCAGCGGTGAGTTTGATGTTGTTTTTATTTCTAAATAAATCAACCTTTTCTTCTATCCAATCGTGCATCAAAGCTACACTTAAAGTAACTTCATCTTGGACTCCTGCTTTTTTTAAATTCCAGATGACATTTAATGGATGCACAAACGCATCATTTCCATCTTTTCGGTGGGGAACATGCTTGTATTCAGCTTTAACTCGCGTATAGATGTAAGACAGCAGTGGAGAACTTTTAGAATGTGTTAATTCTTGTTCTAGAATAGTTTGCTCTTCTGGTCGCCAGTGCTCCATATATTTGTAGGTTTGGTATTCAGGAGTAGGGCGCATTATGGTTGCGAATATGAGTTACAATTTAAATCTTTGCTTGTTCAGTAGTGAAATCACTGCCGAAACGTTTATAAATTAGCCTTAAAGTTTATGCTTAACATGGAATTTAAAGTCATCGAAGAAAGCAAAACTAAGCTAATATTTGAGCTTAAAGGAGAAACGCACACGTTCTGTAATGCTCTAAAACATGAGCTGGATAGTGTCAAAGGAGTAGAGATTGCTACTTATAGAGTTGACCATCCTTTGATTGGCACTCCTAAATTTCAGCTCGAAACTAAAGGGATTGAACCCAGAAAAGCTCTTAAAGAGGCTCTAGCTGCATTGAAGAAGAAGACCAAAGAGTTTCAGAAAGAGATAAGTGGGTTGTAGGTTGTTAGGTAATTGTATGTGCATAGCATCATAAGGTCAAAATTCATTCAGAATATGCCTGCGAGGGTGACAGGGGGAATTGCCCCATACGGGGATGTCACCCCAATGATAACATTCACCAGAATTTTGAAGATGCTATGCACATACAGGTAATTTATCTTTGCAAATAGTAAACACACTTTAAACCATGCCCGATTCAACTGATGATTCTTTTAGCAGGGGTTTATTTATCAGAGATCACTATACTACTCTTGAAGATGCCGAAAAAATAAAGTTCATCTCAGATAGTTTAGAGGAATTTCTTAAAGAACAAAACATTTCATATATTCGGCAAGATTTTTATCGTTCTGAATAGGGAGTTTCGAATCATCGTAAATATCAAACGAAAGTATTTTATATCTGCCCTTCTCTCAAAATTATATGTCTCTCGACAAAGGCACCTGCCTGCGGTTCTACAAGCGTAAAGATATCCAAGAAGTATTAGTAGAACATGCTCAACGTAAAGAATTCTCCGTTCGCTATAATGAGAGCTTCGGCAAACGCCCTGATGCGTTGATGTATCCTAAAGAAGTGCTGGAATTAGCGCTCAAAGGAGCTACGTCATTCCATTGCAGCGAAGAATTGTGGGATAATCCATTGAGTTTAACTACCGGCTCGTCTCTCAAAGAGTTAGAAGCGTTGAGAGTGGGCTGGGATTTAGTATTAGATATAGACTGCAAGTTTATTGATTACAGTAAGATTTGTGCTGACTTGATTGTAAAACTATTAAAGAATTGTGAAGTTAAAGATGTCTTCTGTAAGTTTAGTGTTACCGGTGACACCCCAGTTTTAATAAAGTATGAAAATAAAGTGCAATTAATACCTATAAAATCGGCTATTGAATTGTATAAAATTAAATCTAAATGTAAAATATTATCTCTTAATCAGAATAATTTAATTTGTTTTAGTAACATTAAAGATTATCTAATACACCAAGAAAGTGTTTTTGAAATTTATTATGAAAATAGTGCGTTCCCAATTAAAGCTACAGGAGATCATTCTGTTTTTGTATGGGAAAAAGGGAATATTATCCAAAAAGAGGTAAGACTCCTAAGTAAAAGCGATTACCTGGTTACTTTCAAAAATGCTTCTAAACTTGAGCGCAAAGTTCCTTCTTTTGAATGGGAATTTGACTTTTTTAAAAAGAGAATTAAGAATCAAATAACAGTAACTCCTCGACTTATGCTTTTATTGGGATATTATTTAGCAGAAGGCCATATCACCAAATGCATTCATCAAATCGGTTTTTCGTTTAATGTTAATGAAAAAGATTATATTCAGGAAGTTATAAATCTGTTAGAAGAATTTACCCATCGCAAAATTTCAATTCGACATCCGAATCCTAACTCTACACAGATACTTATCCATTCAAAAGAGTGGTATGCTTTCTTTGAACAAACCTGTGGCAAAGGAGCAAGCCATAAACATCTGCCTGATTTTGTATGGACTTTGCCTCGAGAGTATTCTGAACGGTTATTAGAGGGATGCTTGCGAGGAGATGGATATCAAAAAGGAGACTATTCAATTACAGCTAAATCTGTGTCTCACCAATTGAGCCGGGAACTAGTTTGGTTATGTAAGTTGAATAATGTCTCTTGTTCTTTAAATCATGAATTTAATAAAGAACACTTTATGCCTCAGGGGAATTTATTCAAAGGAAGTTATGTATATATGATTAACATTCCTAAATCTGAATTACAAAACACTATTTTTTTCAGAGACAGAAATAAATATTCTCCTCATCCCAAAGGCAAGACTTATCCAACTGATGGATTACTCAAAGTATATCATCAAATTAAACCCCAACTGTTTAATAAACATCGTGCTGAGCAAATGACTTTAAGTAAAAAGTTTGCAAATTTAGAAAGAATTAATAAAGTGTTAAAGTGGTTTAAAAGTTGTGGTTCCGTAGAAATAAATAAAGAGTGTAAGTTAATTATTCACCAATATGAATCTTTGTCTATGAATGACATTATGCTTTTAAGAATTAAAAAAATAATCTTTAAACAAGATAAAGAAGAGGTATATGATTTCTCTGTAGAAAAAACTGAACGCTTTTTCGGAGGTGAATATCCAATATTATTACATAATTCCGGGAATAAAGGTTTCCATATTGGTGTTCCGTTTGAAGCGTTCCCTTCTACCGTCGGAGCGATTGAAACCAAAACGTTATTTCCAGAAGCGGCTAAGAAAATCGCTGCGTATGTGAAAGAAAACATCAAAGAAGAGTTAGGAAAGAAAATTCTGGCGTTTGAAAACAATGACTTTGGTAAAGTAAAAGAAAAAGTAGAATTAGACGCTGGAGATATTATTAGTTACCACAAAAACAGCTACGGTGATAAAGTAGCTAAATTAAATGTGGATAAGTTTCTGGAAATTGATACGGTATTAATCTCTTCCCGACATTTGTATAGGATGCCTTACAGCCTGCATGAGAAATCAGGGTTAGTCAGCCTGCCGATTGATCCAGATAAAGTGATGGAGTTCCAACGGGAAATGGCGCACCCGGATAAAGTGCTTATACCCATGTTTGTATTTATGGATAGAGAGAACGTAACTCCTGGAAGCGCTAAAAGATTGTTGGTACAAGCATTGGATTTTGAAGTGAAAATAAAACCGCCTGAACGGGAAAAGATAACTAGTACTAATACCAGTACTGAATTTGAAGGAGAGGAGATAGTTATTCCTGCTCCCATAAAAGAAGAATTATTTCCGCCGTGTATGAAACTTCTGCTGAAAGGCATAGATGATGGCAAGAAAAGAGCGGTATTCTGTATGAGTAATTTCTTAGGAAAAGTTGGCTGGAGCAAGAAAGAAATCGAGCAGTTTTTAGTAGAATGGAATCAGGAGAAGAATACTGATAAGCTGCGTGACAATTATGTTATAAATCAATTACGTTATTTCAAGCCGGGAGAAAAATTGCCTCCAAACTGCGATAACGATGCTTATTACAAAACTATCGGAGTATGCAAGCCTGATTCATTGTGTACGCACATAAAAAATCCAGTGAATTATACTCTGCTTCGCTGGAAAGACTATCTGAAAATACGCGAAGAGGAAGAGAAGCAGGAAAAGAAAGAAGAGAAACGGCGGAAGAAGGAAGAGAAGGAGAAAGCGAAAGGAGAGAAAGTAAGAGAAGAGAATCGCAAAGAGGGAGAAAAAGTAGAGAATGTTAAGAGAGAAGCAGAAAATATATCAAATAAGACCGAAGTTGCAGATGTTAACAGTGGGAGTTAATTGGTTTTGGCTATCGCTGCTTTTACAAATCCCAAATATAACGGATTTGACTTTAATGGGGTAGATGTAAATTCCGGATGCGCCTGAGTAGCTACAAAATAAGGATGCACCTCTCGCGGCAATTCTAATGTCTGCATGATTTCTCTTCCGGGTGCTCTTCCAGAAAAAATCAATCCAGATTTTTCTAATAATTCAATATAATTTGGATTACATTCCCAGCGATGGCGGAATCTTTCCCGAGTAAATGTACTTCCATAAAGTTCAGCTGCAAATGTTCCTGGTTTTATTTCTACATCCTGCCCGCCCAAGCGCATATTTCCTCCTAGCTCGGCAATGCGCTGCTGCTCCGGCAGCAAATCAATCACGGGATTAGAGGTTTGAGAATTTACTTCAGTAGAATTAGCATCAGTTAATCCGCATACGTTTCGGGCATACTCTACTACTGCCATTTGAAAACCGAAGCATAATCCCAGATAAGGTATTTTATTCTCTCGGGCATATTTTATGCAAGTGATTTTTCCTTCTGCTCCACGGCTTCCGAATGCTCCAGGAACTAAGATGCCATTTAATTCAGCTAACTCCGCCGTAGCTTTCTCTTCGCTAAGAAAAGTAGTATCAATCCATTTTAAATTTACTTTTGCTCCAAAGTTAGTTCCGGCATGCTCTAAAGCTTTTATGATAGATGCATAAGAATCACGCAAAGCAGTATATTTTCCGGTTATGCCGATAGTTATTTCTTTTTCTAATCCTAATAGTTTGTAAACGTAGTTCTCCCATTCATTTTTAGCCGTTTCATCGATTTTTGTTCGAGATTGCAATCCTAAAAATTGAATGGCCTGCTCATCTAACTTTGATTTTCGCAACAGTGTGGGTAATAAATAAATGCTATCTACATCATGTACGCTAACTACTCTTTCTATAGGAACATTAGCGAAAACGCTGATTTTTTCCCGAACTTTATCTATCACTTGATGCTGGCAGCGGCAAGCTACTATGTCCGGCTGAATTCCCTGACTCATTAATTCTTTTAATCCTAACTGGGCAGCTTTACTTTTCTGCTCTCCTAAGAATCCCGGTTCTAACACGTAAGTTAAAGCTACGTGACATACATTTTCTTTACCTTCTTCATAAGCTAATTCGCGCATGGCTTCAATGAAATAAGCGTTTTCGATATCTCCCACTGTACCTCCTACTTCTACAAATACTACGTCTACTCCGGAAGTTAAGGCAAGATTTCGGACGAAGTTTTTTATTTCTCCAGTTACATGAGGTATGAACTGCACGTCTCTGCCTAGATATGAACCTTTTCTTTCTTGGCTTAATACTTGAGTGAAGAGTTTTCCTCCGGTTAAATAATTGTTCTTGGTTAGGTTAGTTCCCAAGAAACGTTCATAAGTTCCTAAGTCCATATCGCTTTCTGTGCCGTCATCTAACACAAAAACTTCTCCATGGCGAAAAGGATTTAATGTTCCAGCATCTACATTAAGATAACCGTCAAATTTCATTGCTGTAACTTTTAACCCTTGTATCTGAAGTAATTTAGCTAAAGAAGCGGCAAAAATTCCTTTTCCCAAACCAGACATCACTGTACCATAAACAATAACGAATTTGGCTTTTCCTTTGATGTAGCCTTCTGGTAAGGGATTATAATATTCGTGTTCTTCGCTCTTTTTAGAAACAGTGTGCGGCAGTCCCTGATAAGATAATCCAGCGTTAATTCCGTGCATTTTAATTCACGGATTATTTAAAAAATAGAGGTGGTTAATAATTCTTTCCGCACGACTGAGTGGAAGTGAAAAGTATATTTTAACGGCACAGTCCGTTTTGTGAGTGATAGCACCATATCCACCTGAAAACAAGGACGGCTTTGCCGTCCTGTTTTCATTTAATGGGGTTGTCTAAAAAGCCCCCATTTTATTCTATTTAAATTTGTATAGTACCGATATTGGTTAACATCGAAAATGTAAAATGTGTTTTTAAATGTTTATAAATAAAAACACCACCGTGCCAATGGTTTACTTTTTCCAAAATGTTAACCAAAACTGATACCCCCTTTCTTTTTCCCGTTCAAAACCCATAGTACCGTTTTCAGTTAACTTGTATCGAAATTGGTTAACATAATTGTGGCTTTTTAAAGCCGCTTTTTGTATGCCTCGTTTGGTGTTAAGTAATCAGTCGCTTCACTAAGTCTATCGTCGTTGTACCAGTTTACAAACTCTTCTACTG
>JAGVMW010000064.1 GCA_020053615.1 archaeon
CAGCACAGGGAGTTTTCAAAGTTTGTTCTCCCCACCCAAATAGTTGAGGGTAATCAAACCCAATCACCGCAAGCGGTGGGGTATCACAAACAAATGAAAGAGTGGTATTTAAACACACACAAATGGAGGAACCAATAAAATGTTAAAAACAGCGGTTATCACCGGAGCTTCGAGAGGAATTGGTAAAGCTATCGCCGAAGAATTGGCTAGCCGCGGATATCACCTAGCTTTAATTTCTCAACATTATGCTGAAGTGAAGAAAGTGGCAGCGGAACTTTCAATTAAATATCCCGGCACTTATCTGCCTTTCGAAAGCGATGTGGGAAATAAAAACAGAATTATTAAAACTTTTGAAGAAATAAATGCTCAATTTGGAGTGATTGAAGCGATTATAAATAACGCTGGAATAAATTCCCGGCAAGCTTTAAATCCTAAAGACTATGAAAAATGGTTTGATAATTTATCTCCCGCTTTTGAAGGATGGACCAAAGAGTTGCAAACTAACCTCACTGGAACTTTTCTTTGTTCCTATCTTGCTGCAGGATATATGCTTAAGCATGGCTCAGGATCAATTATCAATATATCTTCCATTAAAGGCATAGAAACCACCACCAGCCCCGGATATGGCTCCTCTAAAGCTGGAATCATCAAATTAACTAAAGATATGGCTAAAGTTCTCGCCCCATTTGGCATTAGAGTAAACTGCATCGCCCCCGGTTTTATTAATACGGGCATGACTACAGAACTGCCCGAGGAGAAAAAAGAATCCTGTCGCAAACTCATTCCACAAGGAAGATTTGGAACGGTGGAAGAAGTGGCTAAAGTAGCAGCATTTCTTGCTTCTAGTGATGCCGGTTATATTACTGGTACGACTATCAATGTAAGTGGAGGATATTTAATGTAAGTGGAGGATATTTAATGTAAGAAAATGGCAAACCAAAATAATTATTCTTCAGCGCAAATATACGAAGAGGTAAGCGTATGGGAACCGCTAAAAGGCTGCTCTCTAGAACAACTGCTAAAATATACTTCTGCAGAAAACGAAGCTTTTTCCAGTTTGTATCAACACCAAGAGGCACAACATTTTCCTCTGAGACGCAATGGAGATGAATTTCTCACTCATCCCATAAATGTAGCTCATTTTCTCCAGAAAGCCAAAGCAGATTACTTAACGGTTATTTCCGGATTACTTCATGATTTTATAGAGGACAGCGTGAGTAAATATGAGAAATCGCCTGAGACGGGAGAACTAAGAACTATAGAACAATTGGATCTTTACGAAGGAGAAGTAATTTCAAATTTGCATCAGGAGGTTAATAATTGTTTAATTAAATGTGATTATGCTGATAACAAGGCTAACATGATTATGGAAGTAGTCACGCATCTGACTCGTCATAAACGACATCGTTATTATCGTTCTATTGCGGGGATATTTCACGGCCGCAATGAAGATGTTAAGAAAAGGGAGGTCCAAGTTAAATTAGCGGATAGGATGCACAATATTCTAACTTTAGGCAATTATTTTGAAGAAGACAAAATTTATCAATGTTTCAAAAATGTTTTTATCCTAAATAATGCCAAAAGATATCTTCATCATCAGAAAGAAATTAGTGATAAAGATGTGTTGTACACCTCTGAGGAAAACACCACCCAAAAATTATTCCATAAATGCTGCAAAGCGACGTATTCAGCCTGTCTTTCCGTATACAATTTCTCTCTCAATCAGGGAATTAGGGAGATTGAGGGATACATTCAATTATTTTTTGAGAAGTACAACCAGCAGATTGGCGGGTTATGGGGGGTGAACGAATGGAATGACGAAAGAGAACATCCATCTAAATTGTATGATGGGATTATCCGCAAGTATGATGCACAATTGCATGGTGAAAGAGATGAATTCCAACGCAGAGAGAACTTGGAAATAGAATTTTGCCAAGAATTTTTCTTTAAACATCATTTTAATTCAAGACAGTTAAAAGCGATAATTCATGCTAAAGATGCTCACGCGATTAAAGCGATAATTGGAATGCTGTTGTATGACAAAAATTATACGCTTAAAAAGTTTGAATGCTCTCAGCTGTGCAATAGAGGAAGAAAATGTTTTGGGGAGCTGGAAGAAGAAACAATTAAAGGATTGTAGTTCGAGAAGAATAAATCATAATGGTTAATAAAAATAAAATATTTATGGACTTAAATGGTAAATATTACCAAAATTGGGGCGATTTTAATGACAGATAAATTTAATATAAAAGTACAAGAGGGTCTTTCAGAGATAGTGGCAAAAGAGATCAGAACAAAATTTACTGAAAAAAACGAAAAGTATTCTAAGTGCGCCGAGCTTAAGTATGATAATCCTTACTTTGCAATACAAGTAGTTCATTTAATCAACGCCGTTGCCAGCAATTTGCAAGAAGCGGAACTAGCTATCGGATTAGTATTAGAAAAAGTAAATTATGATGGTCCCCACACCGTAGGCTCAGATACCCAAGAATATGGTTATGCGGGAGATGCTCATGTTATTTATGTGAACACTTATGCAGCCCTCGATTTTGCTGCTAATGCTGCTGATTTAAGAAAATCAATGATTAAAAAACAAAACGCACAAAAAGTTAAAGAGGATTATGGTTACAAAGGCAGTGTTTGTGAGCAATATGAACCTATTTCGGATATTAATAAAGAAGTACACCATCGTGAATTCATTGGAACAGTTCTAAAGAGAGATGACTGTCGCACTTGCAGTAATTCCTCTTGTCCGATATGAATAATTAAATTGAAAATAAATTAGACAAATAAATTTACTAGAAGAGGAAAACATGATTAAACTGAATTTAGAACATTCCCGCGCGGATGTTAAAAATATACAGGCAGAGATAATGAGAATAAAAGAGTTATCGACACCTGATTTTGCTAAGTATAATCCACATTTGGATGAAATTAAGCGCGTCACTAAGAAATATCTGCACTACAAGAATATTATAGTGGTTGGAAATGGCGGAGCGATTAATTTTTTTCGAGGATTTTATCATGCTCTGGCGCGGGGGAAAACAACTAAACAAATTGAAATATTAAACACGGTTGAGCCTGATTATATTAATGAGCTGAAAGCGAAGTACTCTCCGTCAAATACATTGATAGTGATTATAAGTAAGTCGGGAACTAACCCTACGGCCATGGAAATTCTGTTTGCATTTAAAGAATATCTTAAACTAGCCGTTTGCACTGAAGGCGATAATGCTTTATTTAAAATTGTGCAGAAAGAAAAATGGGATTATACTACTTATCCTACGTACCAAGAACTTTCGCATCTGGAAGATAGACATACCGGATTTATGGCTTCAGGATTAACTCCAGCAGCATTAGTGGGAGTAGATATAATTGAACTATGTGAAGGAGCAAGAATAATGTATGATAAGTGCGCACCAAATGTTCCTATCGAGAATAATCCGGCGTTAAGTTTAGCGGCAACGTTATATGCTCTGGATCAGAAAGGGTTTACCGAAATATTCTGTCCAGTGTACTCTACTAAGTTATACGGTTTTCTTCCAGGAATTATCCAGATGCTTCACGAGACGGCGTGCAAAGACGGGAAAGGGCAAACTATTTTTGGAGATTTAGCTCCAGAGTCGCAGCATCATACTAATCAACGATTTTTCGGCGGGAGAAAGAATATTTTAGGATTGTTTATTCATGCAGGACAGGAAGATTCAGAAAGTAAAGTGAGTATTCCTGCTGATTTATTTAAATTGGAAATACGCGGCGGGAACTTGAAATACTTTGATGGTGTGCCTTATTCCAAACTGTTGGAGTTTGAGTTTCAGGGAACTTTAAATGATGCGATTGATAAAAATATTCCGATAATCACTCTAGAAATGGAGGAAATATCTCCCAAAAGTGTAGGAATGTTCTTAGCTTTATTTCAGTATGTGTCAGTTTATCTTGCTCATCTTAATGGAGTTAACCCATTGGGACAGCCTCAAGTTGAACGAGGTAAAGATATTAGTTTTGAATTGGTGAAAGAATATAATAAATCATAAATAATAAATTAATTAATTGAATAACAAGGTGAGAAACATGGAACAAAATGAAAATGAAGAAGAAAGATTGAAACAGGAATATCCGCTGCTGTTAGCCCGGCTTTACGAGATATTGGAACATACACCTCATGTGATGGGCCATCATGGAGGAAATGGAGCTGAGTTTAGGATAGAAGATGTGGTAGAACTAATTTTTGATGGAGAGGAGGCAATTAAACTTATGCCGGAAGGGCGAGTTTATGATTACACAGTTCTAGCACCTGAAAAATATTATGCGCCTACAACACGAGAGCAGATTAAATCCATCATCGGCGGAAACGGAAAAGTTCCTCAATGGATTAAGTATACTCGCCAAAGTGAATTAAGCGATTCAGAAATGCCTACTGGTGAAGTGGTGTGTAATCATACTTTGAGAATAAATTATCAAAATTCAGAGGTGCAGAGAAGGTTAAACCATGCTGCAACCTAATTTTTACCGGGAAAAACGTCCTTGGGGCAGCTATACCCTCTTTGCAGATAATCAGAAATGCTCGGTCAAGATTCTTAAAATTAGCGGACAGCTTTCTCTGCAAAGTCATCAGCATCGCGAAGAGAAGTGGTATGTTATTTCAGGAGAGGTGATGGTTTATTGCGGACCGGTTAGAAGCACTTTGCCCGAAATAAAAGAGCACTTGAAAGAATATCGACTTAGAGAAGGAGAAAATATTTTTATACCTAGAAATTATGTCCATTCTATGAAGAATCTTGCTCCACAGCCGTCGCTGGTGCTGGAAATATCAGAAGGAGAGTATCGAGAAGAGGACATTGTCAGGTACGAAGATGTGTATGGAAGGGTGAAATAAAATTACTTAATAGCTACAATCAAAATA
>JAGVMW010000066.1 GCA_020053615.1 archaeon
CCCATTACCATGAACGACCGTCGTCACCAATATTTTTGCCGTAAATTCGTTTTCTCTAAATGAAGTAATATCATTTCGTTTTACTTTCGGAGATACTGACTAAACAGCAAATTTTAAGAACCCATATACTTTTAAATGTATCATGGTAAGAATATTACACTTTGTTCAAAAGCCAGAAGTTAGGAAATATGATATTCAAAATATTAAGTTTGAGTTAGAAATAAATGAGCATATATTTCCTCCTTCTCCACACGGGTCGTTTTTTGCCAAGAACCTGAAAATTAATGCTGGAGAATCTGTCATTGACATTGGGACAGGTTCAGGATTTTTAGGTATCCTCGCTGCCAGATTAGGTGGTAAAGTTTCTGCTACTGATAATGATATTGATGCTTTAAATTTAGCAAAGAAAAATGCAGCTAGAAATAAGGTCAACATTGATTTTCAACAATGAGAATATTTTGCCAATTTCAAACAGAAATTTGATATTATAGTTGTTAATCTTCCGCAAGAAATTGTTCACAAAGAATATAAACAAGTAATTGGTAAACAATTAACTAAGAGTCTTGATGGTGGTTCAGGTGGGAATAGGCAAGTTTTAAGATTTCTTGATTTAGCAAAACAATATATGCACCACAAGTCGAGAATTTATATAATTGTTTACACTGTAACAAATTATTCTCAAACTCTAAAAAAGATAATTAAAAATTATAATGCTCGACTTGTTGCTTTTGACACTGGATCCACCAAAGAATTCGTAGAAGACAATATTGAATGGTATAAATTGTTGAATGAAATTGGCAAAATCAAAATATTTAAAGTCGGAGAAAAATGGATGGCTCATGAATTTCTTTTCGAATTAACACTGAAATGATAATCATCTTACATTGAGTTCAAACATACACCTACTTCTTACTCAAATAAATATCCACAATCACATAAGTAAACGAAAGAACTAACGGTCCAATTATCACTCCCAATGGCCCAAACAGTAATAATCCGCCAAATATTCCCAACATTATTATTAATGGATGAATCTTGGCTTTCTCGCCGATGAATTTTGGTTTTAGAATGTTGTCAATGGTGCTTACTATAAGCAGCCCATACAAGAATAATCCTGCTCCCTTAAGCATTAGCGAAGATGAATTCATAGAGATACCTTCAACGAATAATATTATCGAAGCCGGCACCCAGATGATTCCCGTGCCTAAGAAAGGTATTAATGCTAATAATCCCATCAACACTCCCCAGAATAATGGCGAGGATACTCCAAACACAAA
Source organism: archaeon (assembly GCA_020053615.1). GTDB lineage: Archaea > Nanobdellota > Nanobdellia > Woesearchaeales > GW2011-AR9 > JACRPH01. Next base: position 1,278 of record JAGVMW010000066.1, read on the forward strand.
AAAGCCAATTGCGCCGAGCACGCCCTGAATAAATGCTACCAATAAATATCCATATGTTACTCCATGCACTATTTCTTTTCCACGTGAAAGGATATGAGAATACTCTTTCTTCTGCATACTGAGGTAGTTGCTGACTTTAGTCAAAAATTGCTCTCCTCCTTTAAGGAAATAGAAAATTGTGAAGAACGTGATAAAGATATTGAGAAGTATCTGAGGAATGCTCATCAAAAGACTAGAGCCTCGTTCGAATATTTTAGTAGTTAAGTTTACGGCAAAGCCGCCTAATTCTTTATGTATTAAAGGGTTATCTATTAATTGTTCTAGAGATTGGCATATAGAGTTGGTGCATCCGGCAAACACTCCTACAGATAATTTTTCCTGTACTAGTGTAAAAGCAGTATAAGATTGTTCAATTAATACTTTTAGAATCAGAACGGCAGGGATGAGTAATACTAATAACACAATAAAACAAACTAACAAAGCCGAAATAGTGGGATTAGATACTTTCTTGGTAAGCCATTGATATAATGGATAAGTAAAGTAAGCCAACAATGCGCCCACTAATATCGCTTCTAAGAACGGACGTACTAAGAAGAAAGATAAGATTAAAAGTAAAGCGATAAGAACAGCAGGGATGTAACTTTTATACTTCATATCACAACGGAGAACGTAGGATTATATTAATCTTTGCGTTGATTAGTCGAATTTTTAGGCAAAGATTAATATTAGAAATGCGTTATCTCAAACGTATTTGAGATTAGGAGACTCTCAAGTCGAGTTTAATATTTGCACTAATCAACGCATTTCTTTATATAAAACTTTAGATTAAAAACGAGTTGTATTAACATAAAAATATAGCAATATTAAGATGTTAATATTGCTGTCCGAAAAGCTTATAAGTAGTATTAACTTGTTAATATTAACATCATGGCACGAGAATTTTATGATCGGGAAAATGAATTGGCTCTACTTAAAGATAAATATAAGCATCTAGACAAAAGCATTTTATTAGTCATGTATGGTAGAAGAAGAGTTGGAAAAACCGAGCTAATCAAAGAATTTATGGTCGATTTGCCTCAGAAGGATAAGTTTTACTTCTATGTGGATATCAGTAGAAAACAAGAGACGCTAAACTCCCTCTCCGCAGCAGTTCAGGGACAATTAGGAGAAACTATTATCTTTAAAGAGTTTAATGATTTTATTGATTATGTCCATCAGAAATCAGAAGCGGGCAAATTCTTGTTGATTATGGATGAATTTCAACGTTTTTTAGACACTTCTCCTGAATTTATCACTCAACTTCAAAATCGTTGGGACTCTGAATTAAGACATAATAAATTGATGATTATTTTAGTAGGGTCATCTATTGGAATGATGCAAAGAATAACTGAAAGCAGAGCTGGAGCGCTTTATGGTCGAGCTACAAGAATAAAGATATCCCCATTTAGATATGTTGACTTTAGATTGATGTTTAAAGAATTAAATGAAAGTGAGAAAATTGAACGATTTGCTATATTTGGCGGAACTCCCCATTATTTAAGCAAAACTAAGAAATTTAACACCAATCTTTCCGCTATTTCAGATTTAGTCCTGAAAAAAGGAGGTGAGTTGGCGGAAGAGCCCCGTACTTTAATGGAATCTGAGAATGTCCGCGTTTATGCTCAATATAATTCTATATTGCATTCAATTGCTTCAGGAAAAGAAACTCTAAAAGCGATAAGTGATTTAACAAAAATACCCCTCACCGCTATTCCTGCTTATGTCCAACGACTGGATGAACTGTTAGATTTAGTAACAAAATGTGATCCTGTTCTGGGTAAAGAAAGGTTAGGAAGATATCGAATTAAAGATCATTTTTTCAGGTTCTGGTACAAGTTTATATTCCCGAATCAGACTGCTTTGAATCTGGGAAATGATAAATTGGTTTTGAAAATAATTGAAGCAGATTTAAATAGTTATGTAGGCAGAGTTTTTGAAGACGTAATCAAAGAGCTTTTAATCTTGTATTTAAATAAGAAGATTAAAGGAATAGAAATTAACTTTGAGGATATTGGCAGTTGGTGGGATCGCAATGGTCATGAAATTGACCTTGTCGCTTATAACGAAAGAGAAAAGAAACTACTGATTGGAGAAATTAAGTGGACTAATAGGCCTGTGGATGTGGATATACTTTGGGATTTGATGGAAAAGTCTAAACTCATTAATTTTGGAGGAAAATATCAATATTTGTTAGTTTCTAAGAATGGATTTACTGACAAATGCTTAGACAAGATGAAAGAGATTGGTGTTTTGTATCTAGATTTGAAAGAGATTGTCAATTTGTTTGATCGGGCGTAACTGGATTGTTCAAGACCCATTTATAAGAAAACTACCTCTAACTTTATTCCCGTTTGGGTAAATACCCCGCAGCTTGCTGCGATTGGGAGATTCATTTGGATTGATATGCTTTTTGATAAATTTAATTTCACCATCTAAAAAATTTTGAATAAATTTAGGATAGTGTTTAATCTTCGGCATATTTAAATAGTAGTGTTCTTTCTCCTCACATGAGGTGATAGGAATGATTCAATGTATATTTTGCAAGTCTTCAG
>JAGVMW010000099.1 GCA_020053615.1 archaeon
TTTTTAACAAGCTTTTTATAGTTCTTATATCTTAATTCTACTATGCACATCTCTATCATCGGCGCCGGACCAATCGGTTGCTATTGCGGCTATCTGTTAGCGAAAGCTGGGTATAGCGTAGACATCTATGAAGAACATGCAGAAATAGGATTGCCTATCCAATGCACCGGATTATTGACTAGAGATTTTGACCAATTAAACTTGCTCAAAGAATCTTTCTTAGTGAATACTTTTCAGGAAGTAGAAGTAAATTCTCCTGATGGACAGAAAATAGTAATCCCACAGACAGAATATTTGGTGGATCGCCATAAATTTGACCAATACTTCGCCGAATTAGCGCGGAAAGCAGGAGCGAAAATATATTTACGGCATTCCTTTGTGCGAAAAGAAGGAAAAGAATTACTTGTCAAAGAACTAAAAAAGAATCAAGAATTACGTTTTTCTCCAGAAATTGTCATTGCTGCTGATGGTCCTTTATCCAAAACTGCTCATGCCTATGGCTTCTATCATCCGCAACGGCAAAATTATTATGGAATTCAAGCTATCGTAGAAGGAAAGTTCAATCCACAGCGTTATCAGACTTTCTTTGGGCGAGAGGTATGTCCAGATTTGTTTGGGTGGATTGTACCCGAATCTAAAACTAGAGCCAGAGTAGGAGTAGCTTCCAGAAAAGATGCTAAGAAATGGTTTGATACATTTGTGCAGAAACAGGGATTCAAGATTAAAGAAACCCAAGCTGGTGTAATTCCATTGTATCATCCAAAACAGAAATTGAAAATTGGAAATTGTTATCTACTTGGAGACGCTTCTGGCTTTGTTAAAGCTACTACACTTGGCGGCATTATTCCGGGAATGAAGCAGGCAGAAATATTGGCGGATTGTATTGCTAATGGCAAAGATTATGAAAGAGCAACTAAGTCGTTGAGAAGAAAGATGAACCTGCATCTGCGATTGAGGAATGTATTTGATAAATTTGAAGACAAAGATTGGGATAAATTGATTAAGATTCTTGGGAAGCCGAAAATGCAGCGATTATTAGAGCAACACACTCGAGAGAATCCGCTGCCATTAGTGGTTAAAGCGTTGTTGAATGAGCCAAGACTGCTTTATTTTGGGAAGTTTTTGGTGTAATAAGTTATTAGTTTAGCATATCCCCCATCCAACCCCCCCAATCTAAACAGCACCACTTCCTTAACTCCGCATTTCTTCGCTGTCTCTAAATCCTGTTGCAACTGCTCCAAACTAATCTTCGGCTCTGTCCCATGTATCCCTGCAGCAATCGTGCCTAAAGCTACCAGATAATTCTTTCCGTATTCTTTCACTCCGCGCTTAAACTCTTTTTCCAGAAATTTTTGATTGATAAAGCGATGCAAAGAATGATACACCATCTTGATAACTTTTACTTTAGGAGTGGAATAATGTAACCCGCAGAATTTCATAACGCTTTCTTTCCATTTCCCTTCTGGGTAATATTCAGCTAAGTAAACCTCTCCATTGTAATTTTCAATAAATTCTCGAATAAGTCTTTTATTTCTGAAAAAATTAATCTTTTGAGTTACATAAAGCCAAGGGTTTTGGGTGGTCGGAAGCTCCAAATCCAGCATTATTGGGATTTTTTGGTGTTGTAATTCTCCAAATATACGCAACAACGCTTTCCTGCGGGAAAACGGAGAAATCCAATATCCCTCTTTCTTCTCCAGAAGCGGCCAATAGATTACTTCTTTGACATATTTGTTCTTTAGGGTAGATTTGATTAGATTAAATTCAGCTACACTCTTTGCTCCAATATACAGCTTAGTCGGCCAACTAACTAATTTCAGCTTAGAAAAGTTGCTTGGAGTAGGAAACTCTTCAAAAAATGATATTTGCATGATTTAGAAGCATTCTTGCAGTGTTAATAAAAGTTTCTCTAAGAACGAAAAATAAACAAAAATAAAAAAACAAAACGCTTAGTCTTTAGCTAAGTTAATTACAGCTTTTATACCCACGATAATTACGCTGGGCAAGATGAAAGCCATTATTGTTCCTAGCACGCTTACCAGATATTTGCCTACAAACTGAAGCTGACCTAAGTTGTTCCCGCCAAGATATATTACTAATATAATGGCCGTTACATAGAACACATAGTCCTTTGCTTCGTTTGGGGTTATGTTAAAGAACCCTACTACAATACCTGCCAAAATTAATAGGCTGGTCAATACTGCCGTTACATTTGCAGGCAACTTTGCTGCAATCAATCCCAAAATTAGGGCTACTACTACACCTACAGTAAACGAATACGCAATCAACTTATTCGTTACTAATTTTCCTGCCATTTTTTACCACCTCTTTTGATTTAAATTATTATGTTCATTAAAAAGGGCTCGGGTTTAAAAAGTTTTTCTTTTAGTTGAGGCGAATTTGTAGTTTTCCATACTAGAAATCAATATAAAGCAATTGATAACTCCCGATTACATGACCCTATTAGACAATATTAAATTATGTATTTTTGATATGGATGGAACAGCAGTTCAATATGCTAATAGTTCGTTCCAATCCAGCTGGGATGCCGTAGGTATTGCTGCCGGAAAAGAAGAGGAATGGATTAAAAGAAGAGATTATTATTTTCCCAAACATGATTTGTATCAAGAATGGTTTGATGGAAATTGTCGCTTACTAGAAGGAATTAAAGTCCAGCCAATACTTGATGAAGTTTTACCTCCACCTTACACTCATGGGTTTCGGGAGTTCTGCAGGTATGTTAAAAATGAGGGAGTTAAACTCGGTTTAGTTAGCAGCGGAGTTAATCTCGTGGCTGATTGCATAAATGAAGATGTCGGCTTGGACTTTGTGGTAGCTAATATGCTTCATGTATCTGAAGGCAAGTTTACAGGAACGGGAGAACAGCATGTGCCGTTGTGGGGAAAAGGCAAGGTTGTAAGCAGATATCTTGCCCTGAATAAAATTGATTTCAAACAGGCGGCTTATTTTGGCGACCATGAGAATGACCGCGGAGCATGGAGCCGGGTAGGGCTGCGCGTAGGGATAAGCCTGAAAAATAAGGATTTGCATTCTTGTGTTGATTACCAGTTCAATGATTTTAAAGGAGCATTGGAATTGTTTAAGAAAATTGCTAAACAAAGATTTTAAATAACAGTTAATTGTGGTTACTCTATGCCAACCTTAATCGCTTGCTTATCTACTGGAAAAGGAACTTGGGCAGAAGTAAATAGACTTATTCAGATTGGAAGCTGGAACAAAGTATTTCTTATCACTAATGCTTTTGGAGCAGAGAATTTCCGCAATAAGCCGGAGAATACAGAATTAGTGGTGGTGGATGCGGATAATAAAAGCGTAGTAGAATTAGTTGATGACATTAAGAAAGCATTAGGTGGAAAGATTTCTGATTTTGAGGTAGCTTTGAATCTGGTTTCTGGCTCGGGAAAAGAGCATATGGCTGTTCTAGAAGCGATATTGGAATTAGGGTTAAGTTTCAGGATGGTTACAGTCAATTCCCGTGGAGAGATGGAAGTGCTGGGGTTGAGGAGGTAGAAAGAATGGAAAAAACACCAGATCACTCTTTTATCGCTTTTAACATAATCGGGTCGCTGATGAGATATCGTTCGGTTTGCTTTTCAATAAAACCATAATCCGATAATTCTTTTAGGTATAGGCCAAGCTGACTATCGGCAACTTTAATTTTTTCTTTTAGAAAAGCATATTTTATCAGCTCCCACTCATTTTCTCCTTTAGCCAGAAACTTCAATAATTTAATGTACTTGCTTTTAGCCTGTCTAGTGTTTAAAAATAGGTCTAGCTCTCTTTTCACTAAAACTTTTCCTTCTTCTTTTACTCGTTCTAATGATTTCTCGTGTGAAATACTTTTAATCCTCAACCAGCCATAATAGGTAGTCCAGCCGATAATTCCATCCAATTGGCTGATTACTTCTTTAATTTCCTCAAATGAGATATTTTTCCCAATTTGCCTGAAGCCTTCCTCTAGGAATCGTTTGGTTTCTTCTTCTTTAAGCCGGTTTAGTTCTACTTCCATGTAAGCTCTACCATACAGGGGAGAGTCATAATCTCTCTTGCCCATAAATTTGTCCAGCACCCCTATCTCAGATCCAGTTAGCAAGAATTTAAGCTGGCTATAATTATCAAAAGCACTAGCAATAAAATAATCAAACTTAATTGCTTTGAGCAGCTGTATCTCATCAAATGCGAGTACCAAGATTTTATTCTTATTTTTAAGCTGTTGGTTAAGATTTTGGAAGAATAGATGAATGTTTTCTTCTTTCGAGAAAAAAAAGTCTAAAGCGAGGTCTTTATAAGAAATCCCTACTCCAGAGATTTTGGAGATAATTTTTTCCCAAAAAGAAGGCTCTATTTTTTGCTTGATTTGTTCAACGAGATAAGGAAAGAATTCTTTTCGCTCAAAGTAAGGGCTTTCCCGAACATCTATTTTTACCGAATCTGCTTTTAATTCGTTTAAAGCCACATTTAACAGAGATGTTTTACCCGTCCTTCGCAGGCCTTTGATTATAATCAGGCGAGTGGAATCGTCTTGTAAATACTCGCTCAAGTTGTTGAGAGCATATTCTCCTCCAAAGAGATTCTCCCTTTCAGATTTTGGTTTGAGGTCAAAATACATCTTAGGAGGTGATAAACAGCAGCTCTTTTTAAACTTTGCTATTAGTAGCTACTATCGTGGTATTAGTGGCTACTATCCATATTAAGAAAAGCTGTATTGGAAGCGGTGCTGGAATTAGGGTTAAGTTTCAGGATGGTTACAGTCAATTCTCGAGGAGAGATGGAAGTGCTGGGGTTGAGGAGGTGAAAACGGTCTTAAAAACTGTGCATTACTAATATACACAACTGTGCAGTATTAATGCACAGATTGTTTAGTATCGTAATTACGTAACATTTATTCACATTTATAAAGGACCAAAGTATAGTGTGTCTGAGGTGAGACACAATGTACAAACTTGATGAAAAAA
>JAGVMW010000074.1 GCA_020053615.1 archaeon
ATGATTTCATCGAATGCTGACGTTCTCCGTAGGAGGCAACCCTCTTGTCAGCTGGATGTTAAAATCTAAGAAGCTCGACCTAATGACGGTAACGCTTCATTTTACTGAAGTATTACAAAAAACAATAATCTTTATAAAGGGCGGGGATTTACTTCTCTCTGAAAGAGATGGTAAAAAAAGAGGATGCTAAAGTTAGTACTGTTCATAAATATGGTTCTTCGCACAAAGAGTTTTATACTAAGTTAGCTGTGATTGGGATTGTTGTAATAGTAGTTCTGGGAGTATTTTTATTTGCCGGGTTAAGGGATGTGGGGAAGGTTAGAACTGATATTTCATAAGCTTGTTGGTGCTTTCTTTTTCGAAAGTTTTTTAAACTATCACTATTTCCGATAATACTATCACTTTTATCGATAACGAGAAAAAATGAAAAATGTCCGCCACCTGTGAACAAAAAGTAATGGAAGTGTTGCTGCCCCAGCCATTTAAATCATACTCTATTCGGCAGATAAGCGAGCTAATCAAAATTAGCTATGCTCTAGTCCACCAATCAGTTGATTCTTTAACCCATAAAAAAATAATTAAAGCCAAGAAAGTGGGAAACTCTTGGATTTGCCAATCAAATCTATCGGCAGACTCACAATCGTTAGCAGTGTTTTCTTTAACTCATTCCATTAAATTTTTAAAAAAAGTTAAGTTTGGTTTTTTAATAGACGAACTTAAAGAAAAATTAAATGACTTTATTTATATTATGATATTATTCGGTTCCTATGCTAAAGGTGAAGCAACCCAAAGATCAGATGTGGATTTATTATTTGTGGTTCAAAATGATGGAGACATAGAAAATATTGACAAAAAAGTTAAGTTGATATTATCAGCAACAAACTTTAAAGTTGATTTTGAAGTTATTACGGTTTCCTGGCTGCTAAAAATGTTTGAAGAGAAAAACAGCGTGGGGAGGGAAGTGCTAGAAGGTTCGCTGGTTCTTCATGGAGCAGAACAATATTATACTTTGGCGAGGTCTTATGATCAAAAAAGAGGACATTAATCGAGCAGTTAAGATGTTTAAAGAATGGGACAATGAAAGAAGATGGAAAACTCCTACGAATGCATTTACACATCACACTTGGAAAAAATCAGAGAATGCGCTAAGAACAGCTCAATTTATTTTGAGAATTATGGAAGAGCCCAAGGTAAGAGATTTATTTGAAGCAGAAGATTATGATGGAAATCTGTGGGTGATTAATGCTGCTTATTACAGAATCTTCTTTTTGGCTCAGTATTTATTAGCTTTAGAAGGAAAACAATTGCCGGAAAACACTGAAGACACCCATAAAACGGTTGAGCTGGCTTTGATGTATTATTTTATCATCAAAGGGTCTGATGCAGAAGGCAAGAAAGAGCTGAGATGGGAAGATATTAAACAATCTAAACTATCAAAAGCTTTGGAATTATTGGAAGAAGCAAAAGAAGAAAACCAAGAATTAACTCAACAGAAAGCGAAGAAAATAGTTGAATACATGGATGCAGAAAGAGCTAAAAGGCATGAGTTCACTTATAGAGGACTTTGAATAACCCTATTTTTCAGCGATTATTCAAAGTACTCTTAGAGGGTTTTGAACCATTTTGATAGGTTATTCAAAACCATCTATAGTATGACTGTTGATGCTGAGCTGGGCAAAGCCAGAACTTCAATTAATCGAGCCATAGAGTTTGGAGATATTATTAAAAGTTATATCAAAGTGAAAAATTTGAAATAAATTCACTTTTTTTCGACACTACGCCAAATTTCTAATTTTTCATCTCAATAATTTTCTCAACGTGTTCTTTTAATGCGGGTAAATCTGTTTTGATAACATTCCAAACCATCTTTAAATTAACTCCTGAGTAAGCATGTATCAAAACATCTCTAAACCCTGCAACTTGCTTCCAAGGTATTTCTGGATGGTTCTCACGAAGCAGAGGCGTTATGCCTTTAACGGCTTCGCCGATTATTTCTAATCTTCTAATAACTGCATCTTGCAATTTAACGTCTTTCTCAAAGCTTTCCCAACTTACATTTTTGGTATATTCTTTAATCTTCTCGATGCAATCTTTAATGTCTTCTAAAAAAATCAGTTGGTCTTTCTTCATAATATTTTTACCTCTTCACTAAGAATTCTTTCTTTTAAAATAGATCGAATAATTGAATATTCAACAAGATCCACTTTTTTCTTTGTTTTTTCTTCTAATTCTTGTTTCAACCCAATTAAGTCCAGTAAACTTTTATTTTTTCCTTTGAATTTAATAAGTAAATCTAAATCGCTTCTCTTTTTCTGTTCCCCTCGTGCATACGAACCAAAGATTCCTGCTTTTACTACATCATTCCTTTTTAGGATGGGTACAATAATTCTTTTTATGCGATTTATCGAGTCATTCTTGACCATAGCCTCTATCAAACATCATTCTTATTTAAGATTTTCTAATTTTTCCCTCCGCACCCTTTAAATACAACTCATTCTTTTGGAGTAGTAAATAACTTTTATGGAGGGATTAACATGGCAATTAACGATTTGGTTAAGAAATTAGGATTAGGATTGATTGTATTAGGTTGCGGTGGAGGTGGAGAGGAATCTACTTCTGGCTGTAAGAACGATTCTGAATGC
>JAGVMW010000082.1 GCA_020053615.1 archaeon
TGATACCCCACCGCTTGCGGTGATTGGGTTTGATTACCCTCAACTATTTGGGTGGGGAGAACAAACTTTGAAAACTCCCTGTGCTGTTGACAGATACCCCGCCCCTTGGGGCGATTGGGAGTTTTCATTTATTTTTTACTTACAATAGTTTTGTTCTGGGCTAACACAATAGTTGTCATGGCTGCAAACCTTAATGTTTTAGTAAGGTCTATTTTCGTTTCCTCCGAAATGATGTTAGCAATAGCTCTAATGGTTCTTGTGCCATCGGCCATGGAATAATATTTTTTGGAAACGGTTCTCATTTCATCACTGTTCTTTTGGTCAATCGTTTCGTCTCCAGGAAAATACTTAAATAATGAGATTTGACTTATTTCTACGCATTGTTTAATCGACGTCTCAGAAAAGTCTTCGACTGCAAGTGGAATATCATCCAATAAAGAAAAAGGAAGAAAATTTATCTGGTGATGAAACAAGTCGCTCCAGTCATCCATCAGCACCATCCCTTCTTTAAATCGATTCTCAAAAAAAGAAGTTCCTGGGGCGGGAGTGGCAAACTGGCCTAAAGTAACATACGGAACTGATCCAAAAAATTTGTAATTAATTGATTCTGGAATATTTTCTTCGACATATTCTCTCAATTTCCTGATGCTGTCAATAGTTTCACCTGGATTAAATACCATTATAGTATACAAAGGGCTTAAACCGGCTTCTCGTTGGAGTTTAACTGCAGTATCAATGATATCTATTTTCTGATTTTTATTAATTTTTTCCAGAATGATATTATCTACTGTTTCCAAGCCCATTTCTATTCCAACACAACCTGCTTGTTTTATCTTTAACAGCAGTTCTTTATTCTCTATAACGTGAGCAGCTCTAGAAAGAGCAACCCATTGAATATCGAAATCCAACAACATAAGCAAAGAACTCAGTTTATTCACAAAAGTTGGATTTAATAAAAAATTATCATCATAAAACTGGAATCGAGTAAATCCACATTTTTGGTTTAAAGTTTTAATTTCTTCGACAACTTTTTCTGGAGATCGCCATCTAACTTTTCTTCGCCACATTTTTGGAGAAAGGCAGAAACTGCAATCATAAGGACAGCCTCTGGAAGCCAAAATAGGTATTCTCTTCCCTCCGATAACATGAAGTTGGCGCAGTTTTTCACTGTTAACATATCTTCTCATCTCAATCAGTTCTAATTTCGGGAGAGGGATATTATCTAAATTATCAATAAGTGGCTGATCCGGTGTCTTTATGACCTGGTCTTTCTCTTTGAATGCTATACCTTTAACGTTTTTCAGGGTTGTTTTGTCTTGAATAGTTTTAACCAGCTCAGAAAAAGTTTTCTCACCTTCTCCTATAACTACCACATCACAATAATATAACACCTCAGCAGAATTAAAGCTGGCGTGAATACCTCCATGTATAATAAAAATATCTTTATTATTTTTTTTTATCTCTTTAGAAAGCTCATACACAAAAGGAGCTTGGCAGGTCCAATAGCCAATAGCAACAATATCTGGTTTTTGAAAGGTTACTTCATCCAGAATTTCTGGTTTACCACAATTATTAAGATGAGCATCAAAACAAGATATGGAAACATTCTTATTCCTCTCTTCCAGATAAGCAGCTATCCGGCAGATGGATAAAGGCAAGACTAGTTTATGGCGATGATTAACCGGAAAAGGCGGATGGATGAATAATATACTTGTTTTTTTTTGTGTTATCATATTTTCATCTCTTTCCCTAAAAATTGAAAATAATCATTAAATGCTTTTTGAAAACGGAAATCAATTTCGCAACTAGTTCTTACTCTCTTCAAATATTCTGGGCTGTCATAAAATTCACGGTGCATTTTTTCCTGCAGAAATTTCAGCGTCTGATGATTTAAAGTTTGATGCCGATACACTAAATGATTTCGGTCATGTTTTTCTAAATCTGAATCTAATTCTAAACCCTGATGAAATAAATTGCTCAACGGAATGGGTGTAAAGATCCCGACATTTAATTGATGTAGCGGCAGATGTTTTAATTCCTGTGCATCTCTGGCAATGGACTCCGCAGTTTCCCATGGAAATCCAATGATATAATATCCCTGATTGAGCATTCCTGCCTGAAAAGAACTTTCTAAAACTAGCTGCGCTTGCTCAGCTCGTAAAGTTTTTCCCGAAATCTTTTTGTTCATCTGGTGAAGAGAAGCATTATTGGTAGATTCAATTCCCCAAGCAATCTTGTAGCAGCCGGCTTTTTTCATCAAGTGCAGTAATTCTTTCTGTCCATCAGCAGTTTCAATGTTGCTCATGCAATACCAAGACAAATTTAAATTTGATTTAAGCATCTCTTGACACAATTCACGGGCTTTACTGGGAACAGCCGTAAAATTTAAGTCAATAAAATAAACCATATCTGCCCCTTTCTGTTTCAATTCTTGCAGCTCTTCCACTACTTTTTTGGGTTCTCTGAAAGTTAAAGTCTTACCCCACACTTGACTATTATCGCAGAAGCTGCATTCCCCATAACATCCTCGACTATATTCCATTAAAGCATAATGCGGGTTTGAGGAAAGCGAAGGTATTGATATCCCCTGATAAGACTGCTGTAATACTATTTCAAAACGTTTGGCGGGAGGAAAAGAATCTATATTTCTTATTCGTGGTCTAGGATTAGTTAGCACAGTTGTTTCATGATGTTTGAATGCTAATCCTTTAATTTGGTTATATTCATTGCCATTCTGGTTATTTCTATTATTATCTCTTTCATTATCTTTCTCTTTCTCAATCTCTTCCAATAGTTCGTTAAATGTTTCTTCGCCCTCATTAAATACTATAAAATCAAATGGCTCTTTGAAAGTAAACTTTTCCGTTTGCATCATAAAGCTAGGATAACGGTTTCCAGCTATGGTAATGGTCTTGGGATTATGATTCTTAATCTCTGCTGCAATTCTCTTTCCAGCAGGATATTGACAGGTGTATAATGAAAAGCACACTAAATCCGGTTCATAACGGATAATATTATTAATTATTTCCTGTTCAGACAAATTTGTTGTAATCCTCTCTTTTATCATTATCGGAAGGAACAATTCCGTTTCATGTCCTTTCTGTTCAGCAATTGCTAGAATCCTTTCTAACCCATATGGCTCGCTTACCGCATGCTGAATCTTGGGGTCAAGAACAGTATCATACCAGTAAATTCCAGCGACTTTCATCTTTTTAGTCCTCGCCAATATTTTTCATCAGGTAATTTTCCTTTCTCTTTTTCGCTCTCCTTTTCTTTTACCACCTCTAATTCAAAATAAACTTCCGAATAGATGTTCCATAAGAACAGATTAAAGAAGCGCTTAAAAGGAATATATTTTCTAAATCGCTTGATGGGAGTTTTAATATTAGTCTTGGAAGAATTACGCAGCACTTTATTTAATACTTTTAATCTGACTTTGGAATAATAATCAAACGTATTTTTCTCAGTAAAATAATCAAACGTATTTTCGCTAAAAAAGCATTTATGTGTAGGATCTCTAAACGTGCCTTCATATTTGTAATATGGAACTACTATTTTCCATTTTCCCCCTGGTTTAGTTATGCGATACATCTCTTCCAGAAATTCAGTAAAATGACCAATATGTTCTAAAGTATGTTCGCAAATGATTTCAGAGGCAGAATTATCTGAAAAGGGAAGCGGAAGCTGTTCTAAATCCAAACGTAAGTCTGTTTCAGGCAAAGCAGCTTTATCTATGTTTATGAAATTTGGATAAACTTTTCTTCCACTTCCTAAGTTCAGTTTTAGTTCATTCCCTTTAATTGCAGTCATGGATTTTTGGTCCAATGTGTATTTTCTATGTGTTTATCTTGTCGTCTATGGTAAACCCAACATTCCACCGAAATTTTTATCGCGATTCAACACATAATCTAATAATGGCTTGGGAAACTGAGGAAGATTTCCTCCAAACGACAGTGTCAATCCCGTCTTAGATTTTATATTTCTCTGGGACTCTCGCAGTGCATTATATAGTCCTTCTCCCAGCTGAACTTCAGAAAGGGTTACGCTTGCATCAGACGAAGCGTTTATGATTTCATTCTTAGCATATTCTGAATTAACTTTTAAACTAACATCCACTGATCTGTCATAAGATGTTAATATCATCCCGCAGGGATTAGCTTCTCGACGAGGAAGTTGTCGCGGAGTGCATTCTATCATTAATAATGAACCCAACTTTTTCTCAGTATTTTTATGCGCTTGATTTCGAGAGGCATCTGCATAATCCAAAGTTAAGAGTGGTTCTTGGTCAAAGTTAAACAAAGTCATATTTTCCTGCGGAGTTACTCCTACTTTTTCTCCTGGTTTAAGTACATGTAATATCGCTTCAGATGGATGCGATGTTGCATTGTAAGTCAACATTCCTCCAAACCCTTTAAACTCATAAATCTCCTGAAACATTCTACTCTCTGCTTCTTCAGCAATATGAGTATGTCCAAAAGTAGTGCCTAAAACAATATTTCTCCCCGAATAAATATGCGGCAGTACTGTTACATTAGGCAGTTTAGGATTTTGCTTATGTTCTGTTCCACTATATACCCAGCTATCGTCGATGCAATTAGATATACTTTGTTTGTAATCTTCGGAAAACAAAGGTTTTACATCTGAATACTTCCGGTTGTTAATTTCATATCCTAACGCTCCTAATACTTTTATTTCTAGCATATTTCCACCTCCACAATGGATTTTACTATTTTTTAATCTTTTATTTTTTAGTATTTGTTTATTCTTCTCGTTTTTTATACTCTATTTTATGTCCGCCAAAGACGTTTCTCATTCCGGCGATGCACTTTCCGGCAAAAGAATCATCTTGACGTGATCTGTAGCGGTCAAGAAGTGCGAGTGCATTACAGCTGGCGGGGATATTTAGTTCTAAAGTTGTGGCCAAAGCCCATTCTCCGGTCTCTCCTCCGCCAACCTTACCTGACAAGTGTTCTAAATTACTTCCAAATTCATTTTCATTAAATGCATCAGCAAGATAACCCATTAATTTTGACTCGATAATGCTTCCTTTATTCCAGACTCCACAAATCTTTCCTAAGTTAAGTTCTTCTCCCCAGAATTTATCTCCGCCCTCTTTTACCAGTTCTACTCCTTCTCCGATGCATTTCTCAATTCCATACTCGATGAAATTATGCATCATCTTCACAAAATGTCCCGTGCCGCTTGGTCCAGTGTACAAGTAGCCTTGCGGCGCTGAAATTGCTTTAAACAACTGTTCTAATTGCTCGTATACTTCTCTTTCTCCTCCGATGGTTAAGCAGGCTCCATTTCTTGCTCCTTTAAGTCCGCCGGAAGTGCCAATGTCTAGGTAATTAATTCCTTTCTCTTTAAGTTCATGTGCTCTTCTCATGGAATCTTTAAAATAAGAGTTTCCTCCGTCGATAAGAATATCTTTAGGTGATAGTTCAGGAAGCAAAGAAGTTATCACTCCATCTACTGCTTTTCCAGCCGGAACCATCATCCATATCACTTTAGGTGAATCCAACGCAGAAGCAACTTCCTCTAACGAAGAAGGCAGTTGAAGTTTTTCTGTTTCTACTTCTTCTTTTCTCTCTTCTCCCAATTGATGTCCGCAATTTTGATTTTGATCATATGCAACCACATCAAAATCTTTGTCGAGCAAGTTCATCACCATATTCGCGCCCATTCTTCCCAAGCCGATATAACCTAATTGATTTATTTCCATGTTCTTACCTCATTCTTTTAATTTATTATTAGCATCTACCATTGCGTAAGCCCGGCATTGGGCTGCATCTGCTTTGAGATAATTCACTGGCACAGCATGCAATTGAAACAACTTATTTCCCGTTTTCTCAGCCAGAGTCTGCAAATTTACTACGGTTTCCAAAATTAAAATATCTCGAGATAAAAATTCTCGATGCACTTCACTATTGCTGCCTCTTTTATCAAAAGATTGAGAGTCAATTCCAATCAACTTCAATGGCAGGTTCAAACTGCAGAGGTATTCTGCTGATTTGGGAGTGAGATATGAAAAAAATCCACTGCTTTTAGCCCAACTGGTAATTGTTTGATCATAACCCGTGCGCAGAATCAATGCTTCAATGGATCGAAGCGACAGAAATTGTTCTATATGCTTAATTTCTGTCTCTAACATCTCTGGTTCTACTACTTCTATAAACCCTCGTGGAGCAATGGAACGAGTAGCGTATTTAGTCAAGTCGACTAATCCCGCGGTAGCAATAAACTTGTCGGGTGCATATTGGTCAATCGTCTTCCCGCCTTTGATTTTATGCGCCGGAGCATCTATATGTGTCCCATGATGAGATTTAAGATACAGCATGGTAAATCCCGAGTATATTGCTCCGTTCTCATCCCTTGCTGGAGTTATTTTCACCTGCGGAGACGGATCTTTAGGATATTTATTCATCTCCTCGCTAATGGCGTAACTTAAATCAATCACTTCAGAATGTATCTCATAATTTATTTTTGTTGTTATCATTTTATTTTTCCTCCATCTTCTCGTTGATTATGGCATAAGCTCTGGTTTGAGCAGCATCACTTCCTGAATAAAGTAAAGGCATAGAATAAAGATAAAATTTATTTTCAGAACGTTGACTATTTTTGTTTAATTGTTGTTTCAACTCTTTTAGATTGACTAAAGTTTCCAAAATTAAAATATCTCGAGATAAAAATTCTAAATGAGATTCGCTATTGCTGCCGGAGGGATCAATCGCGAATGAATCAATTCCCACCAAACTTAAAAAAGGGGCGTTAGAAGCAATGTACTTTGCTGCTGCAGGAGTAAAGTAAGGAAAACCGCGTTCAAAAGATGTTTTTTCTTCTCCGGTGATTCCGCTTTTCTCTGCCATCAAATCTGAAAAACCGGTATAAAAAACTACTGCTCTTATTTTATCTGACATCCAATTGTCAAAGTCAACTTTTTCTTCTAAATCAGAAACAGTAATTCCTTTCTGCTCTCTGTGGCAAATTCCCTGATCGCTCAAGTCTATCAGTACCGCTTGATTGATAAACTTCTCTAACAGATACTGATCAATAGTCTTTCCCCCTTTGATTTTATGAGCGGGAGCATCTATGTGGGTGCCATGATGATTCTTCAAGAGGTATATTTGATACGCTGACTTTACTTTTCTTGTAGTTTCATTTACTCCGGCTTCTACCATTTCCAGAATCTCAAACTCAGGGTCGCTGGAATATTTTTGCATTCCGATGCGAAAAGGCAGAGTTAAGTCTATAATTAAATCAGTAATCATGGTAAATACACTCCAAATTGATTATTCCGAAAGGGAAAATCCCGATAAACTCTGAAGATAGCATCTAAATTTTGGATAGAATGTTCAAAGTTAGTTCGGGGCTGCTGATGGCGTTGAATCGCTAAATAAAAATCATTTAGTATGTTTACATATTCTTCAGAGGATGGATTACTGGTACTATACCAAATTGTATCTTTATTACTGATATGATCATCAGTAACCGTTCCCTTACGGAAGTCAATAGTTACAACTGTTGGTTTTCCATTCTGGTTTGAATTTTCATGATTTCCATTCTTACAATCTCCATTCTGGCCTTTTTCAAAGGTGATTTTAATTTTCTTGTAATCTTCAGCAATCTTTCCTTCAGGTGAGATAGCTAGTTCATCACCTATCCTTTCTTTTAGAATGTTTACATAATAATCTTTCAATTGGTCTGAAAATTTCACAAAAGTAAATTCTCCTACTGCTGAATTTACAAAATGATTACCTTTGATATTAAAAGCAGTATTCACCGCTGTTTCTGTATCGTAACTTGAAATGTTTCCTTTTCCAGGATAGACCCCATATTCCGCATGGTCAATAGCTCCTATCTTTCCTTCAATATTACTAATTATTCCAAACAGATGCACCCCCATATCTAGAAGCAGTCCGGTACGATTATTTAGGGAAAGTAATTTTCTAGTTCTATCTTTGCTTGGATCATCTTTTTCAATAGTATATCCTTCTATTTTGGAGATGTGTCCGTATTTAGCAATCATATCTCCTACTCGTTCATAAAAAGTAATGGTGGCTCTTTTAGCAGAATAATGTTCTGCATCCATAAGAATTAAATCTGTTCCATGATTTTTCACCAGCTGTTCCAATTCATCCAATTTAGACCGATCTGCTTGGTGCTTATCATTTGTAACCACTACCAAAGGCTTTTCACATAGAATATGTTTTCCATTTTCCATCAAAGTTTTTAATAATATTATATGGAATATATTGGCAGTATGAATAATTCCTGCATCATAATCAGCTCCACTTCCATTTGAACCAGTTGTTATGTCCTCGTAATTCCAGCCATTACCTAATTTAAGATAAAGATTCAGGCAGCTCTCTGTCTCTTTTATCGTATTTCTCTTTCGCCAACTTCGGTCTTCTCCAAGAGCATTAATTCTTTTTATTTCCTCTTCCAATAACCTGCTCCTAACCTGATTTTTATCTGCTTCTCTTCCGCAAATAGCTACCGGATCAAACTTTTCTAATAATCCATAATCAAATAACGCTGGAAAGAATTTAGCTAAAGCCCATTCAGCAGTATATCCATATTGTTTAAATTTTATCAGTTCATGATTCATTTTGCACACCCCTAAATTTATATTTACTATTTCGTTAATATTTAGTGTAATTTAGTGTAAATTAATCCTCAGTAAACATGTTGAAGCATTCCTTATTGCAGTACTTTCCACCTCCCAAAGAATATTGATATGGTTTAACTGAATCTAATCTTTTATTGCAGTAGCCGCAAGTTATTTCTGCACTTGGTAGAATTTGTTGAGTATTTTTTTCGTCGCTATGTTTTTGTTTTTCAGTTGAGCAAGTATACAATATTTTTTCTCCTTTCTTAATGGAAATAATTTTTCTATCATAACCATAATTCCTGTGCATCTTATGTTCTAAATCAGAAGTTCCGGATTCTTCCCATTTGTCCAAAAAGAAAAAGTGAGCTTGTTCGCCGTTATCTACTCTTCCCATTATCCCATAAGAATTTACTGCATCTAATCTAAAATTTAAAGTACGATACGTTCCGGTTTCTTCCGCTTCAGATTCTGTTTTTTTGGAGCTGCCGGGGATTCCAGGTGACTTGAGAGTTACTGTAACCCGTTCTCCCAATCGACTTAGAAGCCCTTCTTTCTCTTTTTCAGTTGGATATCTAACCATTTTTTGACACCTCCTTTTGATGCGCCATGAACTCTTCCCGCTTAAGTTCTTCAATCACGTTATGCATTTGCACTTCTGAACCAAATTCATCCTGCAGTTTTCCCAGAAAATCAGTAACTTCTTTTTCATCATGGAAGATGCATTCTACCAAGTAATCATACCCATAATTTATTCTGAACAATGAATTAACTGAGCTGTGCTGAACTAGATAATCTCTTAATTCCTGCTTTTTACTGCC
Source organism: archaeon (assembly GCA_020053615.1). Classification (GTDB taxonomy): domain Archaea; phylum Nanobdellota; class Nanobdellia; order Woesearchaeales; family GW2011-AR9; genus JACRPH01. The sequence goes on from JAGVMW010000082.1 coordinate 9,433, forward strand.
GTTTGCTTTCAGTACTAGATATACGCTCTTGAAATATCCTAACTGGGTGAAATCTATTAATGAAGTGTGTTTTTTGATAAGTTTCTGTTCGTAACGCCGCAGCTTGCTGTATAAAGTAGTAACCGGAAGATTTAATCTCTTAGACAACCCCACTATCTTAGTGCGCGCGTTTCCCCGCAAATGGCGAATAATTTCATTATCTTTTTCTGACAGCATTTCAACCACATCCTTTTTTCAACACTTATTTTCAACACACTCTTTTTTCAACCTTCATCACACTTTCAATAACCACAACACCTTCGTAATTATTCTCAATCGTAATTATTCTCAACCAGCTCGTGTTTCTGTTATGAAGTATGTGATAAGTACTATGGTATATATTCATTTTGACAATACAATATATCTTTGGTCAGTATGAATATATATTCCAAAAAGCTTAAATAGTTCGTAATAATCACCGATACAAACATGAAACGCCGGGTGATAAAGCAGGGAAATGATACTCTCACTGTTACTTTACCTAGAAAGTGGGCTAGAGATACCGGAATCAAAGCCGGGGACGAGATTGAAATAAAAGAAGAAAAGAATCGCTTGGTACTAGAAGTAGGAGATATCGTTGCAGAACCAAAAAAAATTCAACTTGATTTTTCTAAAGCCAATGAGACGGTAATAAAAAGTATTTTGGCAGTGGTACATAAAAATGGCTATGATGAAGTAGAAGTGTTATTTAATGATCCCAAAACAGTAAAGATTGTACAGAAAAGAATTAATAGCATGTTAATGGGATATGAGATAATTGAGCAGAGTAGTAAACGATGTGTTATTAAGAATGTTGCTGGATGGCAAGGAAGCGATTTTGAAGGAATATTAAGAAGAACGTTTATGGTTACGCTTACACTGGCTAAGAACAGTTTGGAAACTATTAAAACAGGAGATTATGCTAACTTAAATGAATTGATGGTGCTGGAAGAGACTAACAACAAGCTTACTAATTATTGTCATAGCTTACTTAATCGAGGAATAATTGAATCGCAGAGTAAAACCACCTATTTGTATATAATCTCTTGGTTGTTGGAGAAAATTGGGGATGAGTACAGGGATATTTGTACTTTTCTACTAAAAAACGATAAAGTAAAGCTGAACAAAGCTCTGCTTTTGGCGTATGAGAAAGTTAATCTTTTGCTAGAAGATTATTACAATCTCTTCTATAAATATGATTTGGAGAAATTAGAAAGCATTTACAAAAAGCACGAATCCATTCGGAAAGAACTAACTGAGATGCTGGAGCAGCATTATAAAGATGATTTTTTTGTAGTAGTAGGATTGATTCAGATAACTCAAAGAATTCATGATGGGTTTGGGAGTACTAGTTGTTTAAATCATTTGGGCGAATAATCGATTAATGAAGCCAGGTTTTCTAATTGTAATCTTCTTTCTCATCAGTGGTTAGGTAATAACAATGATCTTTTCCATAAATATCAATCACAGTAATTACCTGCGATTTAGCAGTTGTCATAAGCCAAGCGTTATGAACTTCTTGGATGAATTGATTATCACATTTAGTCACAATCTCAATGACCTCTTCAGCCAGATTGATCTCGCCTTTGTAAGTGGTAATTCTGATGGAAGAATCAGATATAATAGTTACCAAGCCTTCTCCTTTAACATGTCGAGCTATTATGTACCCTTTCTCAGCCATACATCTGGCTATTAAATGTAACTCGGAAAGATAAGCATCTTCAACGGGATAATTTCTAGCTTTAAGATAGTCTTGAGACATTTTTTCGATTAATTCTATGGTCTTCTCCTCACCTAATATCCCAGTCAGGAATTCTAAAGTACCATACCATTCTTGCCGGATTAATCTTGCTTTTTCTTCCATTTTCAATAGGTTGTCGGCTTGTGTCGATGGTGGATAGATTCTATGGCATTATAAGCATATTCACCATAACTAGAATTAACCCATGTTTGCAAATGCTGTAATGTTTTTTCATCACCAATCTTACCTAAAATCTCGAAAGCAGAATGAGTGGGTGAAAAAACCTGCAATTCCCAGTCTTCTAAGAAGTTAAATAAAGCCGGCTCTATTTTATCTTTGATAGAGCCCGCAGCAATTTTATTTAACACTTTCAAACCAAGACCATTCAAATGACGATAAGGCAGAAATCCAACCAGCAAATTAATTAATTCTTCATGCTCTATCTTGATGAAATTCATAATGGATTCAATGCTTTTCTCGATAAATTTGCTTTCTTTAGTGCCCTCGTGAGGAACTTCATACTTATTTCTTTCCAAATCTGAGTATATTGTACTCTTCTTTATCACTTTTTTAATAAGATGGGTTATTGGACCGACAGCTTCTGCTGATCCAATTTCTGTTAAAGCAGCTAAAACGTAATAATTATATTCTGATCCGGCACGTTCTTCTAAAGTGTTTATTAGGGGCATGACGCTTTCTTCAGCTCTTACATGACCTAATGCTTTAGCTACATAACTTTTATTCGGGCAATCTTTTTCTAATAGGGCTAGCAGGGGTTCTAAAGCAGCTCTTCCAAAAGTACCAATTGCTGTTGCAGCTACGAATGGTCTCATGTCAAAGCCTGGTTCTGGATTAAGATTAAAGATATTTAGTAAATACGGAACAGATTCCGGGCTGCCAATTTCTTGTAAAGAAGTAATCGCCCAATATCCTAATTCTCTCCTAAATTTTAAATCTTTATCCGAAGAATCGTAACTTGATTTCAATTGTTCAATTAAATAATCGTTTGCTTTTTTGCTCTTTGTTTTCCCCAAAGCCCATAAAATATTTGACAATCCCATTGGAAAAGTATTATTTGAGCAAATTATTGCATTAGCTTCAGCGATTAAAGGGTCAACTACTTCCTCTCCCCATAAACTCAATAATTTGGCCAGGTCACCTTTTTTACTATTCCTTTTTAGAACTTCAATTGCCGGTGGTATGGCTCGGGAATCTCTTGTAGTGACCAAAGCTTTGGCAATATTTTCTTTAATGTTATCATCTTGTGAATCATCAAAACCTGCTAGCAATTTATCTACCGCTATTTGATTGCCCCATCGGCCTAAAATTATCGCACCATAAATACTGCGAGGATGCCCTGAACACATAAATTCGTAAATCTCTGGTTTAGCCATATCACCATATTTTTCAAGAACCGAAACCGCTCCCATATTATGAGTATTCGATGATTTAATAACATCAATTAACACAGGTATTGCTGGAGGGTATTTAACTTTTTCAAAGTACCATATAACACTCGCACTTTTAGGATGGCCTGATTTTAAAAAATTAAGAATCCTCTCTGCTTGTGCACTATCTAGATAACTGATTGCTTGATGAGCATATTCTCCGCCTTGGGCGAGGTATTTCAACAAAGTTTCTGCAGACTTGGTTCCGCCAATCTGGCCTAACTTAAATGCGGCAGAGCTAGCATCTCTATGTTTAGATAAAGCAAAGTTAGCTAGTGCGGATAGAGCTTGTTCACCTCCGATTTCAGACAAGGCAGTTATAATACTATCCGGATGCTCTAACGAAAATAATAGTTTTTCCAGTTGCGAAACTACTTTTTCTGTATTTGTTTAGCATCATAAAGTCAAAATTCATTCGATAACGTCAACAATAGTGGCAGAGGGAAGGCTCCTACGGAGATGCCGCTTTGCGATTATCACATCCAGAATTTTGAAGATGCTAAACAAATACCTTTTTCTTGTTTAAAGTTACTCAATGCTTGATACACTTTTTTCGCTTTGGAGCCTAAGCCTTGGTATATCGGTTCTGAACCAATTTTATCTGATGCTAATATTATCAGTTCATTGCTGATAGCTTCGCTCACTTCATTATCAGTGGTACTTAATTCTTCTTTTTCTCCTAAACATTCTGCTGCTAAGCACAATTCGTCTAAACTGGGATTATATTCTCTGGGATCAAACTTACTTTTAGTTGCAAAGTAATCCTCTGAGATTAAATCTACTAACTCGGCGGTTTTTTCTTCATCCAGCGCTCCA
>JAGVMW010000102.1 GCA_020053615.1 archaeon
ATCTCCGTAAGAGACAACCCTCTGTCACTCTCTATGTAATAATCGAACGGATTTCGACTTTATGATGCTCATCACGCTTCAGATTACTGAAGTATTACGGTAAGAAACAAATACAATAATAATAAATAATAATAAATAATAATAAATAATAATAAATAATAATGGGTGGTAATAAAACATTAATTCATCAGCTTCTCATCTGTAACAATATCTACTCTTCCAGCTTCTTTGATCTTAGTGCTGGTAGCGACAATATGAGCTACACCTAACTTTTCTGCCACTCGAGCCAGTTCCAAGTCAATCGCTCCGTCTAATACTAAAGCATGCACTCCCCCGCTTAAACTTTTAATGGTAGAAGTCAACTCGCTCAAGGGAACTTTTCCCATCACATTTAATCTTTCATCAAAGATGCATGCTCCCCTAGTTCCAAATAAGTCTTCTAAAGTCTGCTTAAATAACTTTTTCTCTTCTGGAGTTAATTTGCTTCCTCCACTAGTTGGGTGCAAAGCTACTGGTCGAGGTAAAGGTGATTGAGGCATAGGAGATGGTGCTGCTACAACCGGTTGTGGTGGCATAGGCTTAGCTCCAAATCTAATTTCCGGCTGGGAAACTCTCCCTCCGTTATTATTGTTATTATCCCTACGAGGACCAAATCGTGACTCTTCCCGTTGGAAAGTTGGCTTTCTTAGGTTATCCGTAGGCTCTCTCAAAGCGCCATTTTCATCAATACCTAAGTCTAGCTTAGCTTGTTCTGCGGTAATTCTGCCACGCAAAGCTTTATGGATTTCTTTTTGAGTTATCTCTTCCACTTCTTTGCCATCAGGAGCTTTACACACAAAATCTATTTCAGCATTGCTAAGTATTTCCCTGACAATCAAATCTCCGCCACGATCTCCATCTACAAACACAGTACAAGTCTTTTTCTTAGTAAGTTCTCGGACTGTTTCTGGGGCAGAAGTTCCGTTTAGAGCAATCGCATTCTTGAAGCCATGCTTAAGCAGATTAAGTACATCTGCTCTTCCTTCAACAATGATAATATCTTCACTGCTATCGATATCTGGACCAGCAGCAAGCTTTTCTCGGCCATATTCACATACTTCAGTCATTCTTACCGATTGAGATACTTCATCAGCCAATTCTTGTGAATCAGGCAAGGTATCTTGAGTAAGTGTTTTTAGTAATTCTTTAGCTCTTTCAATAACAAACTGACGCTTACTAATTCTAACATCTTCAATTTTAGTTACTTCAATCTTAGCATTACAAGGACCAATCCTTTGGATGATTTCTAATGCAGCTGCTACAATAGCAGTTTCAGTTTTATCCAAACTACTAGGAATTACAATCTCTCCTGCTGTTTTTCCAGAACTAGTATTAACGTTAACTTCAATTCTACCAATTCTTCCGCTTCGCTGCAATTCTCTAAGCTCTAAATCGCTTCCTAGAAGCCCTTCAGTCTGTCCGAAAATTGCACCAATAACATCGGGTCTGTCTACAACTCCATCAATGTTAATGCTCGAATGAACGATATATTTAGCCGCAACTGGGCTTATTTTTGCCATGTTTATCCTCCACTTAATTCAGAAAGAGCGTTTTAATCTGCAATATGCTTAGCTGTACTTATTTCGTTAGTCCAACAGTAAATGAATGGATTGGGCATGAGCGTATCGCAGGCAGCCCCTTTTCCGCCTGATTTAAGTTTAATTTTGTTTTTTACTTTTATTTTAATTAATATTATTATTTTAATTAATATTATTATTTTAATTAATATTATTATTCTAATATCCTAAAGTAATCTAATAGAAAATAGAACTTATTCACTCTGTTACTCTCGATGAAATGTTGATGAATATGAAATTCTATTTTCTCTGTAAATAGGATTGAAGCCCGTACCACTAACCCCCGAGTTCATAGCTTGGTGCGCAAAAATCTGTTTAAGATTTTTGGCATCTCTTACCGAGACGTTGCCGTAAGCTTCCCTCAGGTACTCTCGTAGCGGGCTTTATTTGTTCAGAAGCAGGCTACTATATAAATTCTTCGCTTAGAAATTTTAAGCTGGGAAACAGAGTCAAATCTAGCTTAATTTTGAGTTTAACAAGCCTCAAACTACCTTCCTAAATTAACTTTTTTGGTTAAGAAATCAGTATAGGATTATAAAAACCCCAGCAAACCTGAGTTTTTAGGCTCGGGTTCACTGAGGAAAAGAGGTGGTTTTGAGGTGTTAACTACTCTGAAATAGTAATTACTATATAAATCTTTCGGTTAGTTTGTTACTTTAGAGTAGTTTCGTGATTAGGAAGTGTACTAAATAAATCTTTAATAAGCTCACTAAGCTAAAGCCAAATATGTCTTCATTCTTCATAACTCATGTTGAGCCGCTACATACCCAGAAAGGCAAAGAAGTCCTGTTTTTTGTGCGGGAGCAGGATTTAGGGCAAAAGATTTCCCGTTCTCATGTTGTGGTTAAAGAGGTTCCTCATTATTTTCTCACCACCAATCTTTTTTCGGAAGACGTTTCTTCAGTTTTAATGCAATTATTAAATGATGAAGAGATTAGAAAGAGCGGTTTACACTTTGAATTAAATGAATATAATCACAGTAGGCAATTTATACAAGCAGAAGGAAGTAAAGAAGAGCAGCGAATCTTGCCTCCGCCTTTCCGCTGTCTGGGAACAGAAGGAGAAAAGCAAGATCCTTGCGGGTTAAACTCTCCTTCTAAATTGCTTCAATGGTTCTATCCGCCAGGAATGCGCTTGAACTCTTTGGAAGAAATTCCTTTGCCATTAGAAACCGCAGCTTATCGAAAAAAGTATGGGTATATTGGGTTAGAACAGCTTCTTACTAACAACTATGCTGTGTTGGATATTGAAACGGAAGGCTGGGAACAGGGCAAAGACAGCATTTTCATGGTGGTGTATGTTTCTCCGCAGCGAAAGCTCATTATGCACAATTTTAACTTTCCAAAATTAGAATTAAGTGAGCAGTCCCGAGAGCAAGAGAGATTTTCTTTAATTCGCTTTGATACACAACCAGAATTAGGAGAGAAGCTTACTGCTTTGCTTCATGAAGAAGATCCGCTGTGGCTCTTTGGTCATAATATTATGAAATTTGATCAAATAAAACTACGCGATATAACTAAAGCCTATGCTCCTGCAGTTAATCGCCATCACCCCATCTACAAATCGGTGCAGGGCTTGGGAAGGGTATTAACCAAAGGCCGTTTTACTCTGGATAGTTACTTGTATCATAGTAATCATCGCAATTATCACGCTGACAATAAATTAGAAATCGTAAGCGAGGAATTTGAGAAGTCTATCAATTATAAAGAGCAAGCAGAATTAGTGCTGGCGGCAAGGGGCGGAGATACAAGAGCATTTCAAAGATTGGTGAGTTATTGTATTGGAGATGGTTTAGCTACGGAAAAGAAAGGATTAGAGTTGCAAGGAATTACTGCTCAGAAAGCTTATTACTTTCGCACTTCTCCAGACCGGGTTTGTGCCGCTTCCCGTTCCACACTAAGTCGAAGCTATTGGCGCAGAAGACATTTCTTAGTAAAAGGAACTTTTGAAGACAGCTGGAAAGGGTGGTATCAACAGGAAGAAAGTTTCTCTTTGGATCCGCTCAAGTTGAAATTCATAGAGAAAAAATCTCAGCGTGGTTTTTTTTCAGATACACAGATTGTTTACCTCACTCCATTTATTGCTGCGGCTACCGGGCTGAAAAAAAGAGCAGAAGGGAAATGGCAGGAAGGAGCGAATATGCAGCGATTTCTGGAGAGCACAGACGAGGAATTACTGAAGAAAGCTTTTCAAAGCACTAATCCTGAAGAAAAGTTCGAGCTGCTGCAAACTCTTAACACTAAACTATCTCACTTGGTAGAAGAAGTCCAGAAGATTCTTCAACGTGATAATTATGACTTGAATAGTATTACGACTACGTTCTCTGAAAAATCTGAACGAGCTTTGGCAGGATTGTTTTCCTCGCATGGATTGAGAGTAGAACGAGGAAAGTTGTTTGTACGAAATATTCCTATCGCTCTGCAACGCATTCAAGCGGCCCTGAATAAGTATGAAGTTATCAATCAGGGAAATTATTTTCATGTTATTTTAGGAGAATTACGCCAGCAGGAATTAGAAGAGAAGGGCTACGGCTGCGTGATGGGCAGTGGGCAAGTATTATCTCTTTCCAAAGAAAGATTCATCACTAATCCTTGGAACGAGAGCGACTTAGACAAGTTTATCTATCAGGGGATTAGTTTACGAAAAGGCAATAAATGTAACTTTGAGAAACGGGTGCTGGAAGAAGTAGTGGGAAAGATTTTTTCTGGTGAAGCATTTAAAACAGTGGGAAAATATTTAGATAGTGAAATTTCGGCTTTTCTTTCTGGAGATAAACCATCTGAAGAATATCATTTTATACGCAAGAGAAGAACCCACTATCGTAATTTATTTGGAGAAGTATTGGGGCATATTAATGAGGAGGTGCAAAAAGAGTACGATGATTTCAAAGCGAATATTGGAGAAAGATATTCTTCTGAGACGCGGGATAAACTCCATGCTTTGATGAGCAAGCTGCAAAACGATTTTTCTTATCCTTTCCTGGAAGAAGTGTTAGAAGAGATTGAGCATCCTTATCCTTCTACCATAGAGTTAATTTATCCTAAAGGTTATTCATGTGGTAAAGAAAATGTTGGATTGATGCTTCCGGCAACTTATGGATTTGCTCCCGATTTAGAGAAGTATCGGGAGAAGCTGAATGAGCAGTTCAGAGATTTTTATACGGTGCTGAGACCGAAGCAGGGAGAGTTGTTTGAAAGATGAGAGAAGGTGTTCTTTGTCACGTGCATTGAGCCATATCATTTAGTAGTCAGTCGTTTAGGGCAGTTTTCTGTTAGTTGATTGTTTTGTACAATAATTGTACTTATTTATACAATAATTGCATGGAAAAGCTTATAAATACTCGTTGTTTTCTAGTGTTTATGCAGCACAATATCAAAGAAACCAACGCCGAAGAACTATTTGAACTTTTAGATTCTCTATCTAAGTATATTGAAGAAAATATTAAAATGTACGCTTTAGGCGGGACTGCTCTCACCATCTTGGAGATTAAGCTCTCTACACGAGATATTGATATCAATATCCATTCATATAAAGAGTATCTTTACATCTGTAAACTCTTTGAACAGATGGGTTTTAAAAAAACAGGAACCATTCGCTGGCTTACCCAAGAGGGATTGGCATTCGATTTGTTCACGAGATCTAATTTCTTAGGTACACAACTTCTTCCTGATGGTTTAGAAAGGTCAAAATTCATTAAGTCTTTTGGTAAAATCGAATTATATACTCTCTGTTTGGAAGATATCATTATAAGCAAGTTAGCCCGCGGAGATATGCGAGATTTCAACGATATAAAGAAAATCTTAGAAAGCAATAAAATTAATCTTAATTATTTAGTCAGCCGATACAAAGAGACTATGGAAAATTCTTGCGTGGCTTTTTTCAAGCAGAAACTGCTGGACCTCATCGAAATTAAGTTTGGTCAATGGGGCTTTAAATTAGATGCCAAATTAATCTTGGAGGTGAAAAAATGGGAAGAATATTAGAACAAGAACTAGCAGAAGCTGGGTACCGAATGTTAGGTACAACTGAGAACAAAGAAGAACTAATTTTAAATATTTTGAAAAATAAAGATACCCGTTATTTAAAAGCCATTTCATTTTTAATTTATAAATATAATCTTAACCTAGAAAGGATTCATCAAAAAACAATGCATAAACAGATTTTTGGACAAATAATTGAGTTTGCCAGAAAAATATTCCGAGAAAATAATATCACCAAATCTTTACCCAATATTACGGGAAAAGCTAATTTAAGTTACGAAGAATTTAAACAAGAATTTGAATTACAGAGGTTTAATTCAGAAAGACCAGAAACAATGATGGAAAAGCAGAAAGCATATGCGGAGAGAGATTTACAGATGTGGCTTTCTCGTATTTTTTCTAAAAAAGAAAGACAAATTATGGAGAGAATACTCGCAGAAAAATCGGTTAGTAAAACGGATTATGAGTATTTTTCCAGGAAAACAAAGAAAAAATTAAAGGGCATCATCAATCTACAAGATTTTGCTAGAACACTCTCTTCTAAATCACCTAAATCTGATGAAGATTTGTTTAGACTGAAGAAACTGCTGGAAGAATGGCTTGAAAAAACTGAAAAAATCAAAGAAGTGAGGATCCAAAGGTTTTCGATTTGGGAGCATGATAAAATATTCATCTACTTTGAACAGAAGAAAGAACCATATCTTCCCGAGCAGGGATTTAATACTACTAAAAGATTAAAAGACATAAAGAATAAAGAGATATTGAGCTTATTAGAAAAGTATAAAGATAAAGAGCAGGATTTTAAATAAATTTAGAGAAGTATCGAGAGAAGCTGAATGAACAGTTCAGAGATTTTTATGCGGTATTGAAGCCGAAGCAGGGGGTGTTGTTTGGAAGCGGGAGATAGGGTGTATTCGTCAGTCGTAGAGGAAAGAATTATCTGTTAATGATTTGTCAATTGAACCATTTTAGACCTCAATTTATCTTTCTTTTCTCTAATTACAACGAGATTAATCTTTTCCAAAAATTCCAAAGCATTTAACAAAGTATAGTGATGAGCGGTTTTAGTTTGTTTCTTTAGCTGTCCTAACGTCATCTCTTGGTTCTCCTCTAAAAGCCGAAGTATGTTTAACTTCAATTTGTCTGATTCCAGCATACTTCATAAGTTAGAAGTAGTTATTCATAAACAACTATTTAAGATAAATTAAGTAGTTAGAAAAGCTTAAATATACTGCCACAAATTACCGTGTTATCTTTAATTTAAAGGGGGTTCAAAACTATGAGACTAAATTCATTGGTACTGATTGTAATTTTAGCACTTGCTTTACTAATTGTTGGGTGCAATGGTGCTTCTAATTCTTTGAACATAGGTGGTTCTAAATCTATCTGTGGTAATGGAGTAGAAGAGAAAGGCGAAACCTCCGAAAATTGTTGTACTGATGTAAAATGCTCTGATGGTTTTGAATGCAAAAACAAAATTGAGAACGGGAATACCGTTTATTTCTGTGAAAAATTGAATAAAGAAGAATCTTACGAGTTTAAGAAATTTAAATCTTATGAAGAAGAAATAAATATAGAATATGACAAACCGGAAGAGTCTTTAATCAATTGGGGTTCTATGATTTCTAAAGTTCAATCAATGAAAGATTACTTAATACAGCTAAAGCAGAATGGTTATGATACCTCTGTTGATGATGAATTTCTAAAACACTTTGAAAGAAGAATTAATTTGAATAAATTGGTCTATGAAAAAACGAAAGATTTTGATAGTTTAAGCGAAAATGAGCAGAAATCTGTAATTGATGAGCTTATTGTTTTATACCAACAAGAAAAAGATGCTCTTAGTTCTATCAATGGAAGTATGAAGATAGAAATAGACAAACAATATAATTATGATTTAAATGGGAAAATAGATTATGCTAATGAAAGAATTAATGAATTACAACAACAAAAAGAAAAATTAGAGAAAGGGCAAAGTGCTACAATTGATGTAACTAATTTTGATAGTAATTGTTATTCATCAAATTTTGGATACCTGACTTCTGTTAATATCGGAATAAAGAACACTGGTGGTTTTGATGTTGAATCTCCTAAAGTAGATGTTTTCCTAATTGATGCCGGGAAACAAATTGATAAGAAAACCGATAGCTACTTTGGATACGATACTTTGAAATCAGGAGAGGAACGGTTTGAGCAAATATCTTTTATGTTGGGATATGTTGGAGGAGAATCATCTCCATGTAAGACCTATGATTTAAAGATAAATTTCAGATCAGGTGCTAATCCTAAAGTTATTGCGACTAAAACGGTTAAAGTAGGGATTAAATGAGAATAAAAATGGAATGTCCCTATAAAAAAGAATCAGAAAATAAGCATAATAAAAAGAAAATAACTATTCTTAGTTATATAGCAATAATAGATGGAGTAATTATTTTTGTATTAAGGTTTATTCCATTTTACGATTATGAAAGCAACACAATAAGCTTAGACCAAGCCGCTAGTTTTTGCAATTCTTATTTAGGGATATTAGTTGGAGATTGCAATTGGATTAAGTTGTTAGATTTTGCTTCATATATTATTCCATTAGCATTTGTTGGATATGGAATCTATTTGGTTATTACTAAGAAAGATAAAAATAAAATAATTCAATAACCATGAACTCTCTAAACAAAGCGGGATGGTGGCTTTTGGGATAGGTTTGTTTTTTCTGATAGTAAGAGTTACGGCATTAGGTTTTCTCCTCTGGATTGTTGGTTTGGGTTTCCTCATTGGACCATGGTTATCACAACGATTTAAGAAAGAAGAATTTTCTGATACGAAAACAGACTTACCCTCTTGGTTACAAATAGAATACCAAGATACAGTTAAGAAAGATAAATTTATTAAATGCCCAGTTTGTAAGAAAGGCAAAATTAACGAAGAGACTATTAAACGACCGACTCTGTCAAGGATTCTTGAACCAATTAATAAAAAAGTTGGAAGTATGAAAAAAAACAAAATTCAGAGCTTCCTAAGCGGAACTTTAGATAAATTAATCAATCAAAAATTTCATATTTGTGAGGGATGTGCTTCTAGATTTTTGAAAGTGGAAGATGACACATATCGTTTATTGCCCGATGGTTCTGAAAACCATTCTAATTTTAAGTACTTCAATGAAACGTTTCATATTTACGAATGGAACTGTATTGTTCTTTCTGGGAAGACTTTCAGAGAAATTGTGCTTGAAAAATTAGAGAAAGGAGAAATTCCTGCACAACAAGATATCAATATTGGGGTGCCATTAAAAGCTGGAGAGAAAATCTTTGGTGGCGAGAAAAGTAACTTATATGAACCAAGAGCAGTTAGAGAATTTCATGGAGGCAGTCGCGGAGTAAGTATGCGAGTTGCCAAAGGGGTGAGCGTGAGAGTTGGAAATTTCAAAGGACAGTCAGAATCGCATGACGAACTGAGAATGATTGACAGTGGGGTACTGATAATCACTAACAAGCGCTTAATTTTTGTGGGTCCAAATAGAGGTTCAAATATTGATTTAAAGAAATTGCTTCACTTTAATGTAACTCAAGATGGAATTATGGTTAATGTTGAAACGAGACAAAAGTCACAACTATTTAGCGTTTCTGACCCGGAAGTGTGGGGGGCGCTGATAAAAGGTGCAATTAAACAATGTTGATCATCTCCAAAAACGGAAAGAACGCCAAAAAAGTTGAGACTTCCGTAATTGAGCAGGAAAATTATCTGCAACAGTACATTTATGATAATCCGGAAAGCATTCCGATTTATGACATCAAAGAAGATATCAAAATCTGTATCCTCGGAAGAGAAGTTACAACAAATAGTGGACCAATAGATGCTTTTGGAATAGATCAAAACGGCTCAATTTACATCATTGAAACCAAACTGTACAAAAATCCAGATAAAAGGTTGGTGGTTGCTCAAGTTTTAGATTATGGGGCTTCTCTATGGAAGAACAGCTCCGTTTCATTTGAGAGTTTAATAAGTTTATTTGATACAGACGCTATCAAAAAGTTTAATCTTCCACTTGTTCAAAGAATTAAAGAATTTTTCCAGTTGGGCAATTCAGAGGAAGTTCAGCAATTACTGGATGATATGAAAAATAATCTCAATCATGGAAATTTTAAATTTATAGTTTTGATGGATAAACTTCATTCACGATTGAAAGACTTAATTCTGTTCATTAATGAAAATAGCGAGTTTGATATTTATGCAGTAGAATTAGAATACTACAAATATGAAGAATATGAAATCCTAATACCTAAACTATTCGGTACTGAAGTTAAAAAAGAAGTAAATCTCAGAGGTATGGCTGGGGAGAGAAAGAAGTGGAACGAAAATGACTTTTTTACTGATATAAATTCTAAGTTAGACCAAAAATATGTTACTGCGATAAAAACATTATTTGATTTCTCTAAGAAAGAAGCCAATTCCATTAGTTGGGGCACCGGTTCATCCAGAGGATCGTTTAATCCGAAATTTGATAAGATTAGTGTGCGCTCCCCCTATTCTGTTTATACTGACGGAACGTTAGCATTAAACTTTGGTTGGCTAAACGACAGCGAGAATACAAAGAAGATTAAATTGAGATATGGAGAATTGCTTTCAAATGTTAATGATTTGTCAATTCCCAAAAATTTTGCGGAAATTTATGTTCAGATTCCCATTGAGAGATGGTCTTTTCATGTTGATGAAATTATTGAGATACTAAAGCAACTTATTTGATATAAAAAAATACTAAACATCAAATAACCCATCCATATCTTTTTATAATCCTTCTATTTCTACCACTTTATGCGCATCTTACACCAAGAGCTCCGTAAAAGAACGGTTGAACTTAATGTGGATAGCCCAAAACTCCAGCCACTGGTTGGAGAAATTAGCTGGGCGAAAAACTTGGAGATTCTAGGATTATGAATAAAAAATTAAATGGTAACTAAAGAAAAATGAACTCCGAAAACGCATTAGTTGTGTTCCAAGGAACAAAAATCAGGCGTACTTGGTTTAATGATGAATGGTGGTTTTCAGTAGTTGACATCATTGGGGTATTGACCTGACCCTTACCCACAAATCAATCCCTCTTTTTGAAGTCTAACTCCCTCTTTTAATCCTAAAAAAAATTTCCATCCTTCCCAGATGCTTTGCCATC
>JAGVMW010000153.1 GCA_020053615.1 archaeon
TCTCGGCAGCGGGAATTTAACTAAAAACAGCGTGTACAATGTTTCGGTGTACGCTAATGATGGGACAAATAATTCTATTATTCAATGGTCGAATTCAGTTACGATTCTAAATACAATTCCTAGTGTAAGTTCTTTAATACTTAACACCACTAACACTAGCAACAATAACACTAATCAAAACTTAACTGCATATGTTACCACCAGCGATTTGGATGCTGATGCAGTAAAATCAATTTACAATTGGTATGTGAATGGAATTTCACTTCCAGTATTGAATATGCCGTTTGAAGGAGGAAGCAATTCAACTTGGACGAAAGATTATTCACCATATGGAAATAATGGAACTGTAACCAGCGCAACTTGGAATTCTACAGGAGGGTATGATGGGAAGGGGGCGTATATGTTTGATGGGATAGATGATAAAATTGCTATCCCCACTTCAACAACACTTAATTTGAATAATTACACTTATATGGCTAGAGTGGTTAGACAAAATACTGGTGCAGTAATTATGCAGAAGAACACTGCCGCTGAAACTGGAACTGTTACTCAAATGTATATAATTAACGGAGTTAACAATGTATATTGTTACAATGGTGTTTCACCATATCCCGCTTCAACAACAACACTTACTGCTGATGTCCCATATCACATCGCCTGCAATTATGATGGAACAAATCTTAGCATTTATATTAATGGAATAATGGAAAGCTCGAAAGCTTGTGCAAATTGTCAAATTAACACTACTGCAAGTTGGCTTATTGGTCAAGGAGTAAGTAGCAGTTATAAATTGAATGGCTCTATTGATGAAGTACAAATTTATAACCGCAGCTTATCTTCAGCAGAAATACTCGCTTTATACCAAAACAAAACCGACATCGTCGTCTCCAATGAACTCACAGCAGGAGACATCTGGAAAACCTGCGTAACACCAAACGATGGAACTGTTGATGGTGCTGAAAACTGCAGTAATAATATTACTATCACCAGCAGTTCCGGCTGGACACTCCCTCTCCAAACTAACAATAATGGTACAGAATCCACCAACCTTTCAGCTTATAATTCTACTACTATCCAGAGTGTATTTAATTATACTTGGCATAATAACAATATCGGAAAAATCAAATGGTTAACTCCATTGAACTTATCTAATGGGAATATTGGGGGAGACAATGACTTAAACAATGACCTCATTTTAGATTATCGCGGGGTTAGCATTAACTCTTCCGCTGCCAGGGGATTAAACCAGTCTGCCAACATTACTTTTGAGAATGTTAGTTGTGGCGGCTGCACTGCTAATGCAGTAATTACCTCCGAAGAATTTTATTCTACTCTGACGGAGATGCAAGCCGACGGCCAAAGCTGTGTTCTAACTGGCAAATGCAGTTATTTCCAGACGGTGGGCTCAGGAGGAAACTGCAGCTGTACCTTTAGCGTATCTAGCTTTACCGGATATACTTATGGAGGAAACGCTAACTTAACCATCAATGATTCAGCAGAAGGAATTTCTATCCCGCCTAATACTCCCTTAACTTATTATGCTTACTATGTAAATGCTACTGGTGGAACATTTATTGCCGAAGCCAGCTGTAATGCCAGCGATATTGATGGAACTTATGTGATGAGCGAGAATACTAATTTTTATAATTATACTAAAAGCAGCGGGTTTGTCGCATCAGGGATTAAAAACTGGAATGTTACTTGCGCTAAAATCGGATTCTCTACTTTGTTTGCCAATGATACTATAGTGGTGAATACTCCTCCATCGCTTTCACTGCTACTGGTTCCCCCCAACGGCAACTTTACCATTAACCGCACTCCTACTTTCGTCTGGAACAATTCAGTAGATGCTGATGGGGACCAAGTAACCTACAATTTCATCTTAGACGACAATCCTGCTTTTAACAATCCAGAAATAAACGTTACTGGAATCATCAATACCACTGGAACTAACACCACTTATACTGCGGAAACTGAACTGACTGTAGACACAATATATTATTGGAAAGTTAGGGGGAATGACAGCATTGGGTACGGAGATTATTCCAGCGCATTCAACTTTACATTACAATCTTATCTCGCCGTATCCGTGCTTCGAAACACTGTTAACTTTGGCACCGTAAATAACAGCCAGCAGATAAACACCTCTACTGGAAATCCTTTGCCGTTCTGGGCAGAAAATGTAGGTAATATTATCTCTAATGTTACCATCACGGCTACACCTTACTTTACTTCAGTTCCCTATCCCTCAACCAACTATCAATTTAGAATTGAAGCAAATGAAAGCGGGGCATTTAACACCACCACTTCAGTAATGAGCTGGACCAACATGAGCAATGTAAGTGCAGTTCCTCATGTACTTGACTTGGATTGGCATTCATGGAAGAATGATTTCCTTACTGGATTAAGTGTCTTTATACCGGCAGATGAAGGGGCAGGAGTAAAAAATTCAACAATTACATTTACAATTGGATAACATGAACTCAAAAATAATAATGTGGATATTGGTACTCGGCTTGTGTCTATCGCTAGTTACAGCTATTGGTCTACGACCTGCATTTACTACTCTTATCTATGATAAATCACCTTATTATTCCGGTACTTTGTGGGTAATCAACAATGATCAGCGAGCATTTACCGTAAAAGTATATCCAGATGGAGAGATGGGAAAATATGTTACTGTTAAGAAAGATAAACTAATTTTTAGAGTTGAAGATGACGCTCTTTCAGTAGATTTTGAAGTAATGCTGTCCGACGGGGTTCCTCCGGGTACGTCTACAGCTTTGATAATGATTGAAGAAACTTTGGATGATTCTAGTTTCAGTGGAGTATCTTCCAAGATTATACTCAAACATAAAATAACAATTGAAGGACCTTATCCAGATAAATATATTAAAACTAAATTAAATTTCAATGAAGAAGGAAACAAGATAAAATTAATATCTGAAGTAGAAAACTGGGGTAAGAAGAACTTAGACCAAGTGTACACGGTGTTTTATGTGAACAACAAAGAACAGCAGCCATTGGAAGCAAAGACCGAATCAATTCCATTGCAGCTGGATGAAAATAAATTATTAGTTACAGAATTAAATAAATCCGAATTTGAGCAAGGAGAGTTTGAAGTATCAGCAGTAACTCACTACGATGACCAAACTGTAGAAATATCTAAAAAGATGCTAATTGGAAAACCAGAAATAGAAGTTACTTACTTTGATTCATATTTCATTGCCAATAAAATTAATCAGTATGCGTTAGAACTGCTCAATAAATGGAACTCCAAGATTGAAAATGTATTTGTAGATGTTACAGTTAAGAAAGATGAGCAGAAAGTGGACCAATTCAGTACCAGTTCAATAGATATTGAAGGAGAGATGGCTAAACGCATAAATGATTATTTTGATGCTAAAGATAAAGCTCCGGGAGAATATTCATTTGATATGGAAGTTAACTTCTGGAACACGTATAAGATGGCGAAGCAAACCTATCATTCCAAACTGCTTACCGAAGAAGAGTTTAATTCGGTGGAGAAAGATGTGGCTACGAAAGCTTCTTTAGCAGGAAAAGCAGCGGGAGAA
>JAGVMW010000183.1 GCA_020053615.1 archaeon
GGAAAAAAGAAAGCCATTGGCATGGTGGGGTTTTTATTTATAAACATTTAAAAACGCTTTTTTATTTTTTGATGTTACGTGATATCGGTACTATACAATTTAGTTATACCAATCTGTATCTTAAATGTCTCACTTTCAAGAGTGGTCTCACCTTCAAATCTAAGCTCTTTTACTTTCATGACCGCTTTCAAATCGCCAATTATCAATGAAATCTTCTTCTGAAAGTCAGGTAGCTCACTCACTAAAACAATCTCCTGCAGTTCATCTTTCATTGACATCTGATTAGCCGAACGGAATTTCCTGATTGTATTAATTACATCCACTCCCAGCGCACCCACTCCTTCAGAAAAGTCGTCAATTAGTTTCTCATTAGTTTCTGGCCAATCTGCAATATGAATACTTTTCTTTTTTTCCTGTCCAGCAAAGTACAATTGATAAATCTCTTCGGTAATATGCGGCATTATGGGAGCCATTAATTTTAACACGTTAAGCAATCCCTGCTCCATCCCTAACTGCGCGCTTTGTCTGGCTTTAACCCCTCTCTTTTCTGGATTATACAATCTATCTTTAACAATTTCTAAATAATAATCGCAAAATACATGCCAGAAAAAGTTTTCTACTTCAGATTTAGATTTGGAATATTCATACTGGTCAAAACTTTCCGTGCTTATTTTTATCAGCTTTTGCAGCTTGCTTAGCATCCATTTATCAAACACTTCAGTTGGCTTGTTGCTGTTTTTAGATTGATAATCATCCAAATGCATTAATGATAACTTAGACGCATTCCATAATTTATTCACAAATTTATGTCCAGTAAGTACATCTTTCTCCTGATAGGGCAAATCATCTCCTAACTTAACTGACGCTGCCCAGAATCTAAACGCATCAGCGCTGTACTTGTCAATAACTTCTTGAGCTACCACAAAGTTGCCTTTGGACTTGCTCATCTTCTGCCCATGCGGATCTTGCCCATGACCGGAAACCATAATATCTCTCCATGGAATATTATTATGATGGAAATATGATTTAGCTAAAGTATAAAACGCCCAAGTTCGGATAATGTCATGCGCCTGAGGACGAAGAGACATCGGCAAAAACTCTTTACGTTCTTTTTTGCTGCCCCAATCGGCATTTATTTCAGGAGTGCAGGAAGATGTCATCCACGTGTCCATTACATCCATCTCGGGAATGAATTCAGTAGAGCCGCAGGAGCATTTCCCATTAAGCTTTCCTTTATACTTCTCTTCTCGAGGATCTACGGGTAATTCCTTTTCTTCCGGAAGCAGTATCCCTCCGCATTTCTTACAATACCATACCGGAAACGGAACTCCGTAATATCTCTGTCTGGAGATGCCCCAATTCCACTGCAGATTCTTTACCCAGTGTTCATAGCGCACTTTCATGTGTTCTGGGTGCCAGTTTACTTTTTGGGCGATTTCCAGTAATTCTTCTTTCTTATCCAATAATTTTATCTGCCACTGCTGTTTCTTAAGAAATTCGATTTCTGTACCGCAGCGTTCATGAGTATTAACGGCGTGAGTTATCTGCTGCTGCCGAATTAATAACCCTGCTGATTTTAAGTCTTCAATTATCTCAGCTCGCGCAGCTTTAAGTTTCTTTCCGGCATATTTTCCAGAAAGCTGGTTCATTCTTCCCGCTTCGTCTATGGTGATTCGTAACGGCAACATATATTTGTGCCATTTTCCTACATCCTCTTTATCTCCGAAGGTGCACACCATCATTAGGCCGGTGCCTTTGTCTTGAGCCACTGATTCGTCGCTGAGAATCGGAACTTCATAATTAAATAAAGGTACAATCGCAAACTTGCCGTTTAGTTTAGTATAACGCTTATCTTCCGGATGGTGAAATAATGCTACACAAGCAGACAACATTTCCGGTCTGGTTGTAGAAATGATTAGGTCTTGTCCGCCGGACTTGAACACAATATCATTAAAGTGTGAAGTAATATCCATATTTTCTAAGTCGGCTTGGGCAATAGTAGTCTGGCAGGAAGTGCACCACATTGTGGGATAGTCAGTCTGTTCCAATCTTCCTTTGTGGTACAAATCTAAAAACGATTTTTGGGATACTCTCTGGGCGTTATCTCCAATAGTATGATATAAAAGATTCCAATCAATGGAGAATCCTAACTTGGTGAATAAATTGTAATAAGTCTCTCCCGCAGTTTTGGTGTCTTCTACACATAACTTAACGAAATCTTTACGGGAAATCTTTGATTTATCAGTAATATTATGCTTCTTTTCTACATAACGCTCCGTAGGAAGACCGTTGTCATCATAACCCATGGGAAAGAAGACATTAAATCCGCGCATGCGCTTGTATCTGGCTATAAACTCAAACTGCGAATAGTGCATTCCATGTCCTACATGTAAATGGTCGGCTGAAGCATAAGGCGGCGGCGTATCGATAGAATAAATTTGAGCTTTGCTTTTGGGTTTGAAATGGAATACTTTCTGTTCCTGCCAGTATTTCTGCCATTTAGCCTCTGATTCTTTGGGGTTGTAGTTTTGAGGAAGTTCCATACGAGAGGAGAATTTAGGTGTATTTAAAAAGTTAATTGAGGGAAAAGACAATTGAGGTTTAGGCTGGTGAAGGAAGTGGTGTCGCAGTGAAACGTTCTAACAAGCCGATGGGGTCTGATGATTTTTGCGAAACAGACAATCCATGGTTGGAATATCCCTTTAAAAAGGTGTAGTCTAATGATGGACAATGATAAATGAGTACATCATAAATTATTTGACTCTCAGAAAGAGTTTTACGAACTTTATCATCCGCACATACTGGGTGAGAATGTAATGCATCATAAAGTAAACAGTTGTTACTTTCATTCATCCAGTCTTTACATGTTTGCACACCTTCTACTTTTGCTTCAAGATTAGATCGTTTGGATTTAAGAAAAGTAGAGTAGTTTTCTACATTTTTTTAAAATGATTCTATGCTTTCTTCGAAACTTGGTGCCGATTCAATTTGTTTGCAGTAAGTTGAGTCGATTATAACTACTGCCTGTTCTGTCTCGCACATTGACCTTCCCAGAGAAGAAAAACGCCATCCTTTCGTAGGTTTAATCTCATGACGATGTTTCACAAAATCTCCCAACGTTGGGGCGTAATAAAGTTCAGGTAGGATGAAAGCAGCGCGTAATCCATTCATAGAATATGTTCCATAAGTATCTCGTAGTTCTTGATTAACGTGAAGGAGCATTTCCAATTAAATATGCTTTTAAATTTATAACGTTTTCTAGTCTCCACTATAATGATTAATCTAGAGAATAAAAACTACCTCTCAGCTCGCTCAAAAACTTTTCCCAAAGTAACATACGCCTCTTCTTTCGTTCCCAAGAATCCCGCTTCTTTCATCGCTTCCAGAGCTTTGACTGCATCTTGGCGATAGTCTCCTTTTAATACCACTGCTAGCTTTCTTCCACCTCTGTTGTAAATGTCTTCCACATACTCTGCTATAAACTCATTAGCATTAGATGCTCCGTAAGGATCGGTACAAGCGTATCTGGGCAGGGTTAATCCATCTTTCCAACTTTTAACAAAACTATTTTTATCTTTAATAACATCTGATTTAATTTCTGGGCGGTGTACAATTGATTTTATATTTTTAGTGAGCTTTTGTTTTGCTGCTTCGGGTAATTTTTCATAGAGCACGTGAGATAATTCATGGGGTATGATTTCTGTGTATGTTTCCAGGCTGAACTCTGCGCTAACACAAACCGTATTTTCTTCAGGGATGTAGCATCCACCCACACTTTTTATCTTGCACTTTTGGCGCATTTCTTCGGTAGTGGCAGCTACATATATTTTTACTTGGGTGCTTTTCATTACTTCAGCATAATTTTTAGGCAGTTCTGCTATTGCTTCAGTTACTTTCTCTAAGATGTCATCTAAAGTTTTGGGGTTAGTTACGCTGGAGTTGATTCGGGTTGCTGGCAGGGCTGTAGTTCCTTTCAGGTTAGGATAACGGGCAAAGAATCCGGCTAATTCCGGCTTTTCTAACAAAGAAGCGTAGTTTTTCTTCTCGGTTATGGTGTCAGCAAAAGCTTTTCTTTGTAGGTCGTAAGCAGTAAGCTTCTTTATGATTGATGTCTTCACCTCTGCTTTTTGTTCTTGTGGTTCTGATTCACTTTTGGTTCTGGATTCTAATCCGGCGTAATTGCCGCTTTTCCGGAATTCTTCTGTCTGTTGAGCTCGTTTCTCTGAGAATGCTCTCCTTTCTTCGGATTGCTTTCTATTTAGTTCCCGTAATTGTTCAGTTTGTTCTGTTAGAAGTTCTCTAAGCTGGATTTTTCTCGCTTCCTGTACTTCTCTTATTTTCTGAGTACGCTCTTCTTGAGCTTCTCTCCACGTGGTTAAAATTTGTTCTTGTTTTTCCCTCCATTCTCTGGTATTTTTCTCTTGTTGTTCACGCCATTCTCGAGCACCCTGTTCTTTCTGTTCATACCATCTCTGAGTTGAATCATCATTTCGAGCTTGAGCATATACGGTTGAGGCTCCCAGGATAGCAGTACATCCGACAGCTAGGATTAGCTCGCGTAGGTTAGGCATTTAGGGTATAAGAGTGTTTTAGTTTTTATAATCTTTTCTTAAGAATATTATATATCACTCATTCAACTTCATCCTTTCTTACAGCTCACCCAATGCAACTTCCACTTTTTCTACTATTCTCTTTGCATGCTCAAATAATTCTTTCAAAAGCTTCTCGTTGACTGTTGTTTCTGTTCCATATTGAAATTCTTCTCGGAGCGATTTAGCATCTTTGGAAGTCATTTGCTCGGTTGTCCTGATAAAAGCAATATCTTTTAAATCCAGATTAATCTTTCCTTCTCCAATCAAATATTCAACGGTATTTATGGTGCATTCATGATTCTTAGATTCATATCCGAGCTTGAAAAGTATTGCGAGCAAAGCATGATACATGGAATAATAAGATTGCGAAACTCCCCAATCACTGAAGCCCCCTTTAATATTAAAGTCAGCTGCACGAAGATTGTGCTTTGCTTTATCGATATGCTCTTGCGATAGTTTGTCATTCGGTTTAATCTTCCTCATTCGGGTTTCCTTTGCCAAGCACCAATCCAGTTTTTGCTTATGAATTAACATCATTTATTACCTCCAAAAATATAGATTCTCCTTTAAGCACAATACTTTCTCTCATTAAGCCGATAATGGCTTCTTTCCCCAGTTTTATTGCTTTTTTTATATCATCTTTTTTTAAAATTAATGGAACAACCGGCTTTGTCCTAACTTTAGATATCTCTAAACAAAAATCATTCACTTTTTTAGTTTTTGGAGTGATAAAAAGAACATCTACATCATTAAACTTTTTGCTTTTTAGGACAGAACCAAACAATATAATCATCTCAGCATCTTTAAATTTAATAATATCCTCTGCATATATTTTTGCATATCCTTTAAGAGTTCTCTTTTCTGCTAAAAGCAGAAGTTCACATAATTTTATGGTTTCGGGATTATTAAAGCTCAGTTTATAATGAGAGGCATTGCTTATCTCACTTTTTACTATTATTTTATCTTTCTCCAGTTCTTTAAGAATTTTGAATGCACTGCCTACGCTGATCTTATTTAATCTAGCAATCTGATTAATGTTGTAGCCAAACTTGCCTGTGTTCCTTAGCAGAAACATCACCACTAGTGCAGTATTTTTAGGTATCATCTTTCAATATAAGTGAATGATTATTCAGTAATGATGAATAATATATAAACTTTGTGGTTTAAATGTATCGGTGATGCAAAACAATCTTCACTATGGTCTAAAAATAATTATACTTTTGCCATTTCCCATAACATTTCAAAATAATTTTTATAAGACTTCGCAACTTCCTTACTTTTAATCAAAGTAGCGACAGGAGTTTCTCCCCAGATGATTATAGCTGTTTTGTCTTCATAAATTAAAGTGGTTGTTGGAGCAGAAAATTCATTGGGAATATATTTAAAAATAGCATAAGCTACTTTAACTGTTTCTGTTTTTCTAGATGATTCAGAAAGAATTACTCTTGAATTTATCTTTAATTCTTTTTTCATTTTCTGGAATATAATAAAATCGTGTTGCATTATTTCTAAGAACTTACCAGAAGAACCAAATGCAACATATTCTTTGCACTTTAGAATATCATCAAGAATTGATTTTATACCTTTTCTTCCTTTATAGATATCTGTTTCTTCTTTTTCTTTAGATTGAGCAAATAAACATTCAAGTTCGGGCAGGATTTCTTTAATTGTATTTTCTTTTTCTTCAATTTGACTTAATAGTTTCTTTGGTGCAACTGGCTTGAAAACTTTTTTGTTTGCAGAAATAACAAAACTAACAAGCCCATTTTGAATAAGCCTCTCTAAACTATCATAAACTGTTGTCCTATTTATTTGAGTTTTCTTGCTTATATCTCCTGCTTGTGCTTGTCCTAATTCAAGCAAAGCTAGATAAATTTTTGCTTCATTTAGGTTTAAGCCGATTTTCTCAAGTTTTGCTATGTCCATTCTAAAGAAAGAATACTTGGGATATATATATAAATCTTTCTAAAGTGTTGTATGGATACTTACAACATAAACTTATATGGGTATGTGCTACAACTTGAGTATGACAAATAATATCGGAGGAAACAGAAAATGAAACAAACGCAAAGATTAGATGAACTAGTGGAAAAAGCAGAAAGAATAACTAGGGATCGGAGGTTGTACTCTTTTGTTTTAGGACAAAATCAATACAAATATACAGAAGATAATTACAAATTTCTTTTTACTGCTGAATGCTTTAGGGATATAGATGTTTTAATTCCAGTAAGAAGGAAGTTCGGCTTTCCATCAGGGAATATCCGATTGCATTCACACATATGCACTGATAGTTATCCTAGTGTAGGAACTCCAGAAAAATCTTGCAGAGTAAGACTTCCCGTTTTTTATGATTATCAAGATACAGTGGCTAAACTAGGAGAATTTGTTATAAGGTATACTGCTAATTTTGAAAAATAAAACAATACTAACTCGGAACTCCCCCTTACGAACGACTAAAGCGACAAACTTTCTATACTAAACTGGAAATTCAAACTTTCCCACCTTCCACTGCTCATTCACTAGCATTCATCTCCAAAGATGAATCTTGGAGATTTCTGCTTATTTGATTTAACGTGTTTTTCTAATTTCATTTAAATAGTTACCCCGCCATAATAGTCTAAAAACCAAAAGATTTAAATAATAGTTGTCATTCTGGCATAGTAAAGTTATAACTTTGGTATAAATATGAAACTGACCATAACGAAGAGAATTGCCAAGCAGGGAGGGAATCTGGTACTAATTATTCCGAAGAATATTCGCTCTTATCTAGAGCAAGGAGATTTAGTCGAATTAACTATCCAAAAACTGGAGGATAAAAAATGAGCGCACTTACTTATGATAATCTGAAGTTGCCGAATTATATTAATACCCGGCCTTTCTTTGCTAACCTTACGGTTTCGGATGGAATTGTAGCTGCGGTTCCGGCAGGCCTGAGCCTGTTGCTGGTAGGAGATACCGGGTGCGGTAAGACACAGGCAGCCAGCGATATTTATTTCCATCTGTTCGGGGGGAATATTGCTGACGGGGGACAAGGAATTCTTATCCGCGTTAATCCAGAGATAGATATTTACAATGAAATTTTCACTCAGATAAATACGGGGGCGGGAAGGCGCGAATTGACTGAAAATATTAAAGCGCTTATTTATCGTGTAGAAGAGCTTAACCGTGCACCTCCAGTAGCGCAAAACCAATCTTTTGGATTAGGTGATGGTGATATGGATTATAAAGGCAAGTCCATCTCTTTAGGACGGGAAGGATATCACCAACTCGTTGCTACTGCTAATTTGGGCAATGGAGAATTTGGCGGAACCTTCAGAACCGATAAAGCCATGTACAATCGCCTGCATGTAGCCTTTGATTTTGATTATCCCCAATATAAGCCCACTGCTGAGGATAGATTTGAAATTGATAAACGGAACGCTGATCCTAATGTAAAGAAAGCTTCTCCCAAAGATATTTCTGAGCTAATTATTGCCGCACATAAAGAGATAATCCAAAGAACTGCGGACAAAGGAATAGAAGCCACAGCAGTAATGCATTATCTCAGCTTTGGGCTGGAAAATTGTTGGGAATATGAGCAGAAAGACAAAAGCTGGCCGCGCAAATGCCAGGGCTGCGGGCATAATTCTAATGATAATGCACTATGTTCATTAATCCGGGAGCCAAGCACTAGAACTTTGCAATCAACAGCACTATATGCAGCAGCATTAGAGCACGTGGCTAAGCTCAAAGATCCGACAGTTAGTTTAGACCCGGTGGAATTGATGTTCAAATCTTTTGAGATGACTGGAGCATATCAATTTTTGTTAAATTCCGGTGTTTTGAAACAGAAATATGAGGATGATGTTCCGGCTATGATGCATGCAGTGGTTGAAGAGCTGAAGAAAGACTTCCGAGAAAATGAGGAATACATCCTTACCGCAATGGAACAAGCTCAAAAAGGAATGAGAATAGTAAGTTTCTTTAAGAAGGATGGCCAGATTGGTGATTATGATAGCTTAAATAATACCGCCAAAAAAAGCTTATCTCCGATTGAGCCATTTACAGACAAACGGTTGATAGGCACGGGATGGGTAACGAAATATTTAGATTTTGAGCTTAAGAGGGGTAATTAACATGGTAGAAATCATCGGCGACCGGACCAGAAAAAGCA
>JAGVMW010000201.1 GCA_020053615.1 archaeon
GTTGTGACATGTGTTATCCCTTTTCAGAAGGCAAGTATTGTACTGGTGTTTAGACTTATTGTGCTAAAAACAATAGTTTTCTCCTGCCTCCAAAAAACAATAATCTTTATAAAGGGCGGGGATTTACTTCTCTCTGAAAGAGATGGTAAAAAAAGAGGATGCTAAAGTTAGTACTGTTCATAAACATAGTTCTCCGCATAAAGAGTTTTATACTAAGTTAGCGGTGATTGGAGTTATTGTGATTGTGGTTATTGGAGTGTTCTTGTTTGCTGGGTTAAGGACGGCGGGGAAGGCTAGTGCTTTTGTAATCAATGATGGTTATGGTTACAATCCTGATGTTGAGACGATTGTGGGTGATGGTACAGACACGGGAATTGTTTATGCAGAGAAAGTTCCGGTGGAGTCAAGCGAGAAAGATTGTGCTGAAAATAATTCTGGTTATTGCTTCAGTAAAACCGCGGATGTGAATGATTGTTTTGCACCAAATTCAGTACTTAGATTTAAAAATAATGATAAACTTTGTGAAGCTTTAGACTCTGGTGACGTTAATGATGGTACGCATTGGATTAGCTGCACAGGTAATAATATGGGTAACATCTTTGATGAGAACGAGAAATTCTACTGTGGCGGAGATAATAAATTCTATCCTTGTGTTGCTGAAAACAATAAAAAAGTATACTCTAATGACGCTAAAAAATATCTGTGCGTGGCTTCTAAAAACAAATGGAAAACCTGTAGCGATAAGTTAGTTGAAACTGATAAGTTGCAGTTAGATAACGAGTTTTTGTGTATAAACTCCACATGGAAATGGCAGGAATGCAGTTCTGTTGAAGCAACATCAGATAAAAAATACTACTGCGAGAAAGACGAGGATAAATGGAAATGGAAGGAGTGCACAAAGAATGAACTTTCCGCCGATAACAAAGCCTATTGTCAGCAGAAAGGAATTTCGGCGGTGTGGAAATGGAAAAACTGTACTTCTGCAGGGTTAACTATCGGCAATTATTACTGTAAAAGTAAGGGTGGTGTCTGGACGACAGTAGGGACAACAGACCTTATTGTGGATGGAGTCAAAGAGACCTGCAATTCAACTAACATCGGAACTCATGATAAGAATTTATCTCAATACTGCAATGGAAAAGGTTGGGAATCTTGCAATGTCTTCAATAAATATAATTTGTCCTCTGATACAAAAGCTTATTGTGGAACTGATAGTCCAAAGTGGAATCTTTGTAATCCTACCACTAATGCTAAGGAAATATGGCCTACTTCAAACGTTCCAAATCAATACCAATTCCTTTGCGACGATACTCAACAAAAGTGGATAACTTGTGACTCCAATCTCAACTCTAAACTAATGTTTCCTAACCTTCCAAACTTCGTTGACCTATTCTACTGTGGTAAGAAAGATGAGAAATGGCAATGGCAGAATTGTTCATCTAACGGTTTAATAACCGGAGATAATACTAAAATATGTAAATTTGGTAAATATGGTAAATGGGTTTCCCCCCCTATTAAGCTCGGACCGGATGATAAGTTGAAGCAGTTTTTTGGTACAAGTTCAGCAGGAATGTGGATTGTTTGCAACTCAGGAAACGAAAGTAAAGTTATCATTGAAACTTCAACTAAGTATTGGCAGTGTAATGCTGGTGCAACTACCCCATTATGGAAAGAAAAAAACTGCACTAAAAGTGTCTCCGAAAGCAACTCTAAAACCATAACTGACTCTATTAATAAACAATCTTACATCTGTGAAAAAATAGGGCAAAATAGTTACCAATGGAGCTCTTTTGAGATTTCTTCTGAAATTGTTAAGATAGACCAAACTACTAATTATGAAGTTAAATTTAACAAAAGTATTTCTATTAAATCAGTTAATGATAAATTGTATCAGGTTACTCTTTGTGATACAGATACAGAAAAAGACCCTAGCTCGGCTACGGTATGTTATAAAGAACAATCTAAAGATTCCATCCTATCAAAAGTGCTTAAGAAAGGTACTCCTCAACAAATAAAACAAGATGACTCAAATCTTTACTTCCTTTACTATGGTGAAGTAAACGGAGTTAAAGTAGCCAGCGTTATCCTAAAAGTCAATCTTACCGCTGTTTTGTCTCTTTCTGAAGGAAACCTTTACTGGGGAGAAAATGTATTAATAGAATTAAACGGGGAGAACTACTTGCTTTCATATACTCAACCCTCCGGTTCTGCGGTCGTCAGCAACACTTCCGGCGCTTTTGAAACACCTATTTCAAGTACTTTTGATATGAATAAACTGAACCTAAATCTTCTGAAAAATAATGGTAAAACTTACACCGGTACAATGCTCCCCAGTGCTAATTGTAAAGTATATGAAAACCTAGAGTTAAACAAAGATATGACGTTCTGTTTAGAGGGCGGCGCATTAAAGCTGTACCCCAAAGCTCTTGATTCCAGCTATCAGGCTGAACCCACCAAAGTAAAACTTAACGAAACGTACGAAAATTACATTTCTGCTACCCAATCATTAAATATTCTTGCTCCTTCAGATAATGACTTTTCTAAAGTATACCTGTGCGATACAGAATCTCTCGGCTACAAAGCTGATGTATGCTTCAACAAAGTAAAACAAGGCATAATCTCTTTGAAGTATCTGAAAGGCCAACAGCAGGGTACACCTTACATTAAACAAGGAGTTGCATTCTTATATGAAACTGAAGTATCTGCTTCCGATGCTAAACAAGTCAAAGCTATCTTAACCAAAAGTATTCCTGGTGGCATTACTTTAGAAAAGAATGCTTTTTCCGAAAACCTGCGCAGCGGGAGAAGGCTAGTATTAAAGCTGTATTCCCAGTATTACCTGCTGTCTCATCCGATTGAGGAAAGCTTTTTTGATGATAAGCTGGTGCTTCAGCATCTACCTGACCTTACGAATTATCCCAACAGCGGATTAGTCTATCTCACCAGCAAAGGCGTCCAAGGAGTACAGTTTGAGCCTTATGCTGGTGAAGTGATAACCATTTATCCTGACGGAAACAATTACAAAATCAGCTCTAAATTATCCAAAGAGATAGCTACCACTACTGCTCTTCCTCAAGATATTAAAAATGCTTACGAAGTTCCATTCACTAAAGATGCTCCCGCTTTACTTTTAATTGATGGTCCAAATCCGATTGTAAGTGTGTGCAGTAAAGATTCTAATTTAGATGCACAAAAAATGTTAGTATGCCTCTTCAACAAACCGGAGATAACTTTAACTAAAAACACACTCCGCAATGAAACCATTAATGATATTGAATTTACTTTGCTCTACCAGCTGAACGGAACCAAGAAGCAAGGCTTAGTTTTGCTTACCCAACTCCTCTCTTCCATCTCTTCAGATTTGGATTACAATGACTTTATGAATAATTTAGCTGGAGCTGGGAGGCACTTAGCATTGAAATTTGGAAGTAATCTTTATTTGCTCCAGCATTCTTATCCTGCAGAACTGTTTGGAATGACTAATTTAAGTTTAGCTTATTACGAAGCTCAAAGCAAAATAGAAATCCCTGCTGTAGGCAACGACAAGAAAGTAACTTTCAGTCTGCCTGACGGAGGAAGAATTTCCTTGGAACGAGATCCTTATGAAGAAACACCTCCTCCCTTCCAAATTTACGCCCAAACCAAACAAGATATCGCCGACATCCCGTTCAACCTTACTGAAGTACTGTACATACCGTTCTCTTCTGCCGGCTCGGTGAAAATAGTTGAGCCAAACTTTGGGATTATCTCGGTAGATCCTTCGGATAATGCGCAAGATGCTGGTTACTTCAAGCTTAGCTCAAATAATTCTGACAAGTTTATTCTGTATCCCAAAACATCTTTCGTCAAGAACGGCGCTTTATTTTACTATGATAATTCCTATAAGAGTGGAAACGATTTCATTAAGACTGCTCAAATTTATAAGTTCTATAATTTATCTAAACAAGAGTATAATCATTCTTACACCAATGAGTTTATCCAACTATTCACCGGTGGAAATAATTTAGTTTTGTTCTTCAATCATACCTATTACTTATTAGGCTACAAAGGAGCAGCTGAGATGGAACAAGGACCTTTTGACCGTTCTAAAATGTACCTGAGAAATCTCTTAGACAGCTCTGAAGAATACTCTCCTGGTGTGGTAGGATTAACAGCTACATTTAAAACCTCTGGTGGAGATATAATAATAGCTACTGATATTGATAAGAACCTTCTTAATTTCTCTACCAAAACTAAGGAAACTCTCTCCATGGAAACCTTTGCCGAAGATGCTTACATTCACACCTTAACCACCACCAATAAAGTGGTAATAGGAAACACCACAATCAGCATGTGCTCCCTCAACCTGTATAGTGCTATTCCCAAGTCAGCTGGAATATGCTTCAATCAAAATAAAAGTGCTGTCCCCGTAAAAAATCATAAAACCTTCACTATTGAAGGCAAACCTTACTTGCTGGAAGTAAATGACCAGACCGGAACTAAAAAAGAAGTGGTTATCCACCAGATCATTCCTTTAACCTCTTTCAATTGGACTGTTAACTGGGAAACGTTCAGCCAGAAACTCACTGATGGAGATACCCCTATCTTTGATATCGGCGGAACATTATACCTACCTGGCACTCCGGATAATAAATTAGAAAGCTTGTTCTTTATAGACTATGAAAACGCTAAAGGAAATATGAATTACGCCGAAAACATTCAAGAGATCGGAGAAACTGCTATCCTCTTCAACGGCACGTTTGTTCTGAAAGACCGCTTGCTCTTTGCTGACCAGATTATGAACGGAGAAGAAAGAGACTTAACTTTAACTTTAAGAGATTATTATATCATACCCTATACCGGGGCAATGGAATTAAATAGCTCCAAAAAATCGGTTCAATTCGTAACTAAAGTTGATGGGAAGAAATATAATCTCACTTCCGACTTTGGAACTAATCTGGTATGGCTGAGCTTAAACAGCACTGCTGGAACATTAATCGCGAAATACTATAAGCTCGGCGACAATAAATACATAACTTTAGACGGAGAACAGATTAAAATAGATATTACCACTAAAGAAAAAATTCCTGGAGACAAAAAAACTAAAATACCAATAGTACTCATCAGCAGGTCCTAAACATGAAAACACCACCTAAACCACATCATAAAAAAGAACCAAATAAACAGTTAGTAATTGCAGGAATAGTTATTGCTGTATTAGTCATCTTCTCCTTAGGTTATTATTTCACCATCGGTCCGGGAAAAGCGTATGAAGTGAGTGAAGTTCCTAAACTCGAAGTGTACGACTTAACTCAAGATCCGAAGATAGTTTATCAGCTCCTGCCTACCGAAGATAAGTCGGTTCCCATCATCAACTTCAGCACTAATTTAAAAACCAATAATTTTACTTTATCTAATTACACATTTAAATTCACTTGGCTGGAAGAAGGAGTATATCAAGTTGAATTAAAAAACGCTTCCCAAACTCAAGTCGCACTAGACATATTAGAAGAAGGGGGAAGCTCCAACTTTTACTTAGATACTAAAGACAACGAAACCGATTTAAAATTAACTCTCAGCGAAGGTGAATTGCAGATAGAAAATCAGCATTATACCCAAGCCACCAAATCTAAGATAATACTGACTAACCAAACTGGAAGTATTTATCCTTTAGTAATATCTTTAAATAACGGAAAAAATATCAATGTGCGGGTAAACGTTACTAGCAGTATGACTCCGGATGTAAGTATATTTATTGGTGGAGCACCATACTCTTTCAGCGAAAATTATTCCAGCAACACCACTAAAGTAGTAGATTTCAACTGGACTGCTCCTAATGAATCCAAAGCCATACCATTGCAAGTAACTTCTAATGTAGGCGGATTAAAAACTAAAGCCAATTATCTATTAGCCGTAGGCGATGTTGCTTACGCTTACACTGATACCGGTTTCCCTACCATTACTTTGACTTATTACAACAAGAGCGCTGGAAAAGCAACCTTGAACGTAGCTTTCAGCGGAGCAGCCGGATTACAGCCGTTTGCTCTGCCTTGTACTTTGGATAATGATAGTACTGAAGTTCATTTTAATGCTAGTGTAAAACGAATTTATTCCTATCTCAATGAAGAAGAGTTAGGAGCTAAAGTATGGGCTCCCCAGCTTCCTTCAGATGGTTATGTTAAAAACTTAGTACCCTTCCGAGGCTACTTCCTAGAATTAGCTGCTCTTGAACCATACACTTTTATTGCTAACTGCACCGTCCATAATTTAATCCCCGCTCAAGTTTCGGCTCCACCTAATTTTGGAACAGGTGACTCTAAAACTTTAGACGCGGGATGGAATTTAATCTCTATACCCGGAGTAGTTCCATTATACTTAGATGATTTAGTAAGCAGCTCGTGGGAGCTGTCTGAAGTAGCATTATATCAGTGTGCGCAGGGATATAAGTGCAGTGAGATGAAAGATGATAAAGTACTATATCCTGGAAGACCTTATTGGATTAATACTCCAGAACAATTGGAATTATCATATAAACAAGAATAAATAAAAGAGGTAAAGATGATAAAGAAAAGTGTGTGGCTCTTAAGTTTCCTAGTTTTAAGTACAATCTTAGTCTTAGCTGAGGTTCCCTCTTTAACTGATTACATGCAAATACATGGAAAACTTTCCAGTTATATCGGAGACGGTGATGATTTTTATGTTCAAGTAGGAGAAAACCCAGAGAACACTTTCCTCGGATCGCTCAACAGCGACGGAACGTATGGAAAAAATTATGCTTGGAAGATTTATAATGGCAAGCCAGGAGATAAACTTTATTTCTATGTTGGAACTCAAATCATAACTGCTACTGAAACCTATCTTTCTCAATCCGTTAAAGAAATCAACTTAGTTATGCCTCCTGACTGCAGCAACCAAGATACTTGGACTTGGAGTTGGAGTGCGTGTATTAATAAAAGCAAAACGGGAACTTTTACCTGCGAAGGAAAACCTGAAACTAAAACAGAAGAGTGCTGTGAACCTGATTGGAAAAACTGCACTGATTGGAGCAGCTGCGACAGCAAAAAGCAAAGTCGAGTATGTTTTGATGCCAACGCATGTAATCCTGCTAGTTTAAACAAAACCGAGACTCAATCTTGCGGTGGTTCGAGCAGTTCAAATAATGTTGTTAATTGGAGTTGTGAAGATTGGAGTCCCTGCAATTCCCTGCTGAAAAAGACTCGTCTTTGCAAAGCGGTTGGTTCTACTACCACAAAAACTGAAGAAGTTGCCTGCGATAAATGCATAGAGTCATGGGTGTGCAGTTTGTGGACGGAATGTAAATACGGAACTCAATCCCGAACTTGCAACGATTTGCATCTGTGCGGAACCACAATCTTAAAACCAACTTTAAGCAAAGCTTGTGAAGAAAAACCCAGCGCGTTCCAGCAGACTTATACTCCTCCTCCAAAATCAGATTCAACTCCTCCGCCTAAGATTGTTCCTGATTCAACTTCTGCATCTAAAAAGAGTACTATTAACTGGGGAGACTACAAGTATTACATGATGGGTTTAGCCACATTCATAGTTTTAGCTATTGTAGCTGTTGTAGTAATATTCGCAATCCGCAAGAGGGCTGGTGGAAGTTCTGACGATCTTAGTGCAGTTGAAAAATGGGCAACAAAAGAAAGAGAAGCAGGTATGCCTGAGACTAATATTAGAACTGCTCTGGTTAATCAAGGCTGGGAAGAAGGAGATATAAATAAGATATTGAGATAGATGTATTTGATTAGCTCGGCGCGGTCAAATTGGTGGGCTGAGCTAAGGTTTTGCTTGCAAGTGAGTGCAGTTGCCCGCTTTTTGTTTTACACTGCTGATTATTCATCATAATAACGAAGCTGGAGCGGGACGAAGCCCACGACCGCCGATTGCTAAACAAATACAAATAGATCACTTCTGGATGCGATTACGTTTGTAATAAAGAGTTGTTACGATTGTAATAGGCACAGTCCAAAAAGTGAGTGATAGCACCATTATCACCACTGCCCAGAAAAATCGAGAGTGATTTTCTGGGCTGAGATGCGATAGTTGCATCTCA
>JAGVMW010000136.1 GCA_020053615.1 archaeon
ATGAGATGCAACTATCGCATCTCAGCCCAGAAAATCACTCTCGATTTTTCTGGGCAGTGGTGATAATGGTGCTATCACTCACTTTTTGGACTGTGCCGGCAATACTTCAGCTTTATGAAGCTCTACCATCATAAGGTCGAAGTCTCTTCGAGCATTACGACCTGTTGCCAAGAGGGTTGTCTCTTACGGAGAACGGCAACAAAAGATAATTATTGCGAGAGACGAGAAGATGGTAGAGCTTCACTTCAGGAAGCTGAAGTATAGTAAGTGACATTAATTTTTGTACATTGTGTCACTTACTTATTAGGAGATGACATACTATTTTGTATATAGCAAACGCTTTTGCTATTACGAGACTGGTCGAGTTTAATTATTTATGTCATCGAGTATATTACTTAAAACAAATACAGAGGTGCTGACATGAAAATATTTATTGATACGGCTAATGTGAACGAGATTAAAGTTGCTCATAGTTGGGGAGTTATTGATGGCGTTACCACCAATCCTTCTCTGATAGCTAAAGAGGGAAGGGATTTTAAAGAAGTAGTTAAGGAGATTTGTTCTATTGTAGATGGACCGATTTCTGCTGAAGTGATTAGTTTGAATGCAGAGGGAATGCTTCAGGAAGCTCGAGAATTAATTAAGATACATCCTAATGTTGTAATTAAAGTTCCACTTACTGCTGAAGGGTTGAAAGCTACGAAACAACTTACCGCAGAGGGAACTAAAACTAACTTGACGTTGATATTTTCTGCTAATCAAGCACTGCTGGCAGCGAAAGCCGGAGCAACTTACGTCAGCCCTTTTGTGGGCAGATTAGATGATATCAGCCACAATGGGATGGAATTGGTGCGGGAGATTGTTACTGTGTTCAAGAATTATGGATTTAAGACGGAAGTGATAGTAGCTAGTGTCCGACATCCTCTTCACGCCAAAGAAGCGGCGTTGTGCGGAGCACATATTGCTACCATTCCATTTAAAGTGCTCGAGCAGATGATGAAACATTCTCTTACTGACAACGGAATCAAGAAGTTCCTGGAAGATTGGGAGAAGGTGAAGAAAGGATAGAGAGAATTTCTTTTTTACTTTTACATATTATCCTAAGAAACATTTAAAATACCTCCTCGTTTTATCTATAAAATGACTCACGATGCTAAATTAGGACCTCCAGAATGTGTTAAGAAGATTAATGATTATGTCTGGGAAATACCGGTTTCGTATAAAGAAGGAATGCGGGTTCCAGCTAGAGTTTATGCTAGCGAAGCTTTAGTTAATTCTATGGATGCAGGAGTATTTGAGCAAGTAACGAATGTAGCTTCCCTGCCGGGAATCCAGAAGTATGCATTTTGCATGCCCGATGGTCATTGGGGATACGGATTTCCAATCGGCGGAGTGGCAGCGTTTGATCCACAGGAAGGAGGAATTATCTCTCCGGGAGGTATTGGATTCGATATCAATTGCTTAGTTGAGGGTTCGAAAGTGTTGAGTGCAGATGGTTATACTAAGCCCATTCAAGATTTTGAACCTGATTTTGTAGAAATAACTGCTGAAAATACCCCCTATCAGCTAAAAATACATCAATCTAAAGTAGAACTGGCTTCATTTAACACCCAAAAGAAATGTTTTGCTAACCAAGCAGTAAATTTCTTTATGAAGAAAGAACATAAAGGGACAATTTTATACCTCAAAACAAGATTAGGATACAGTATAAAAGTTACAAAAGACCATCCAGTTTTAACAATCGATGGAATGATTCCTGCGGGTGAACTTTCTTTAGGACAAAATATTTCCATTTTTCCATTTGAAGGAGTGCCATATGCTCCTATTTGTGAAAAGACCCTGGTTATAGAGGACGACTGTTTTACTAAACAGGAGAAAGATGAATTAGTTAAGAGAGACTTGCTCCCTTTAACAATTAGTAATAAGAGCATTCCGATTATAACTAAACTGTTCGGATATCTTCTGGGTGACGGGCAAATTTATATCTCTGGCAAGAAGGGCTTTCTGTGTGCTTATGGTGCTGAAAATGACCTCAAAGAGATTTGTGATGATTTCAGTAAGTTAGGATTTTCTGGAAAGATTTATTCCAGAGAAAGAAACCATTCTATCCCTACCAAATACGGAATCGTTAATTTCCACAGCAAGGGTTATGAACTGCATGTATCCTCAAAATCTTTAGCTAAACTTTTCTTTGCTTTGGGGTATCCGCAAGGGAAAAAAGCAAGTACACATTTTCTCATTCCAGAGTGGGTTCTCTCCTCTCCTTTATGGATTAAAAGGTTGTTTTTGGCAGGCTTTTTTGGAGCTGAACTTTCTTCTCCTAAAACTCACACTAAAACAGGATTTGATTGTCCAACAATCTCTCAGAACAAGAACAGTGTGCTGCTGGATAATGCCCGAGAATTTCTTATTCAAATTATGCGAATATTAGAAGAATTCGGGATTAGAACTCATACACTAGAAGAAAGAGAAGATTTTTACAATAAAGAGGGAAAAACCCATAGAATGAAATTATACCTTTCTTCTGAAGAGAGTAACCTTCTTAAATTATGGTCAAATATCGGTTTTGAGTATAACCTGAAAAGAGAGTTCTTAGCTAAAGCTGCAGTATTATACATCAAAGAAAAAGAAAGATTAACTAAGAAGAGAACTGATATTGCCAAGACCATAAGAGAATACAGGGAAAAAGGGCTAAGATTAGGTGAAATAAAAAAGATATTCTTGTCAGAAATATCAAATAAAGGGGTATTAAATGAAAGATTTGTCGTTCGCCATTATTATGAAAATGGTGGGCAAAGAATTACTTTGAACTTTGTCTCATTCAAAGATTTTGTAGAGATAAAGAAAACGGAGTTAGAAAAATATGGTTGTTTATTTGATGAGATAGAGGTCATTGAAGAAAAAGAGTATAAAGGATTAGTGTATGATTTTAATATATCTAAAACTCATAGTTTCATTGCCGAGGGCATAATTGTATCTAACTGCGGCATGCGCTTAATGACCACCAACCTTACCATTGATGAAGTTAAACCCAAAATCAAACAGCTAGTCGATGCACTCTATAAAGCAGTTCCAGCAGGAGTAGGCTGTAAAGGGTTTGTAAAGATTTCTAAAGAAGAATTCAAAAACGTAATGATAGAAGGAGCACAGTGGTGCTTAAAGAATGGTTATGCTACTAAAGAAGATATTGAATGTATCGAAGAGCAGGGAAAGATTAAAGGAGCTGACCCCAGTAAAGTTTCTGAATCGGCAATTAAACGCGGATTTGATCAGATTGGAACTTTAGGCAGCGGAAATCATTATTTAGAAATCCAAGAAGTGCGCGAAGGAAATATTCTGGATGCAAAAGTGGCTAAAGTGTTTGGAATTACTAAACCCGGACAGATAGTTATTATGGTACATTGCGGTTCTCGTGGTTTTGGACATCAGATTGGCACGGATTATTTACGGACTTTTTTAGAAGTGATGCCCAAATATGGAATTAAGATTTTAGATAGGGAATTGGCCTGTGCACCGTTTAATTCTCCGGAAGGACAGGATTATTATGCCGCGATGGCTTGTGCGGCGAATATGGCTTTTGCGAATAGGCAGGTTATTACGCATCGCATTCGAGAAGTATTTTCGCAGGTGTTTGGGAAAACTGCAGAAGATATGGAGATTAAGTTAGTGTATGATGTTGCTCACAATATTGCTAAATTGGAAAAACACAAAGTTGATGGAGAATGGAAAGAGTTGTTGGTGCATAGAAAAGGTGCAACCAGAGCTTTTGGACCTTCTCGAGCTTCTGATTTGCCGGAGAAGTATGCTAAAGTGGGCCAGCCGGTTATTTTGGGTGGTTCAATGGAGACGGGCTCGTATCTTTTAGTAGGAACGGATACGGCTGATGATGAAACTTTTGCTTCTACTGCGCACGGTGCTGGTAGAGTTATGTCGCGAGAAGCGGCTAAGAGACAGTTCCGCGGAGATGCGTTGCAGAAAGAGCTGGAGAAGCGGGGAATTTATGTGCATGGAACGACCATGGCTGGACTGGCTGAGGAAGCTGGTGGCGCGTATAAAGATATTAATCTGGTGGTAGAGACGTTAGAGAAAGCAGGGATTACTAAACGAGTGGTGATGTTGAAGCCAATTGGGAATGTGAAAGGGTAAGGAAGAGAAAAAAACACCCATTTCTAATATTTTTTTACATTAGTTAATACTTTAGGCAGTAAACTTTACTTTTCGTAAAACATTTTGAGTATTATTTAGTAGTACTTAAAGAAAAGTTTATATAATCCGTTGCTTTTACCAAAAAAATGCCATGGCAAGGAGAGCAAAGATCAGAACTGGAAGAAACAATTTTAAATGAATTGGAAGCAGGTAAATTTAAATGCCCCAAAAGAGACATACCAAAAAGTATAACCACATTCTCACTTTCGGCAATCAATCCATCAGTCATGAGAGAAGCGGTGGAGTTAATGGATTACATTTATGATTCTTATCAATCCTCCGGCAAATCTCCTCCGGTTAAAAGAGATGATTATTCTAGAATCAAGA
This sequence comes from archaeon, assembly GCA_020053615.1. Taxonomy (GTDB): domain Archaea; phylum Nanobdellota; class Nanobdellia; order Woesearchaeales; family GW2011-AR9; genus JACRPH01. The sequence continues at coordinate 4,534 of JAGVMW010000136.1, forward strand.
AAAAATTAGAAGATTTGAAAAGACATAGGCACCTAAAAGAACCAGAAAGAGAATTAGATTTCAAAGAACTCAGAGAGATTGGAGCTTATCCTAAGATAAAAGCACTTCTAAATACAATTAAAGAAGCTTGCAATGATCCTGACATTTCACATCGCGTTATAGATATCAAAAAGCGTTTGGTTTGTAAAGTCATTCCTAACTTCAAGAGAAATTGGGAGGAAATTTATTCCCCAAATATTTATTCATGCATATTTGCAGAAAGATTACAAAGTGTAGACTCTCAAACTGATTGTACAAAAAAGTATACGCCAAGAGGAAACTCTTTGGCCTCTCTGCTTTATATATTAGATAAGAGAATACATTTGCTCTTTTTTGACATGGGAGAGAAATGTTCAGAATCCAATCTTAAAATACCAGAATCACCACAAGCTCTAGCAATTTTAATGGAAACTGAAGACAAAAATAGAAGAAAGTACTTACTTATAGAAGGAGTTTTGAGTAATGAAGCATTTGACGAACTGATTCCTCTCCCTAGATTCCCTAATCTTCCATCATTTTTAAATAAGACTTATAAGAGGGCTTATCATTTTGTTAATGATGGTATAAAAAAGTATGCTCACTGGCACGGAGCTAGGCGTTTCTTGAGTACTTACCAAGTTCAAAGTGATGATGAGGTTGGACCACTCCAATACGTTGATTGTCTTAAAGAGACATATCGATTTAGATATAATTATGATTATGAAAAGTTACCCGCAGATAAAGAAAAAAATGGAAATGAAAATGGATGGCTCGTCCCACTGTTAGAAGATTTAGTTAGTCATGGGAAAGTTCACCTAACCAAAAGTAACTTTGACTTAGAAAAGACTTTATCTGAACAAAGGTTAGCACTAATAACAAACGAGAAAAAAGAATCAACCTATTTTACCCAAGCATTCACTACCGCTAATTTAGAAAGTGGACAAGGAAATCATGGTCCATGGAGAAAAAAGGATGCTGATGGTTGCTGGGGAGAATGTACAGGGGAGGTATATGGTAAAGATTTAAGTGAGCAAGAGGCCACAGAAAAAGAGTATTGTCCTTCGGAAAAGTATTACATCTCTGAACGTAAAGAACACCTCAGAGATGAATTTAACCCTACAAAAGCGTTAGAAATAAATCTTAAAAAAAATCCCCCTTCTTCAACCCTGGGAAAAGCTATTACTCTAACCATAATCGCTGCAATTGGATTAGGAAGTTATTTTGCATTGAGAGACCAACCTAAAGGATTAACACCGTCAGATTTAACTTATCGCCCTCCGTTAGTTGCTGATTATACCCCCTCGGACATGAATGAGATTGATTATGAAATTAATCCACCTTTAGAAGGTAGATTGGGCCATCAAGAACTATTAGCATTAAAGTTTAACTCGGAAGTATATGCGAGCACATTGATTGGTTCAAAACTCCCTTGGGTGAAAGTTATGCGCCCTCTAGAGACAGACACGGATAATGATTCCGGATTAGAAGTTTCTGCAAGAATTAACTCTGATTTGAGCCAGTCCCGCGACAATTTCACTAAAGTAGGTGATTATATCCTGCTACCTGAAGAATTAATGCAAATTTATGATAAAAGAAAAAATAGTATAATGCCTACTGTTGCTAGCAACCTTGTATGGACAGTTCCAAGTGTGAATGAAGCAACGCCAGGTGTATTTCTCGGTGGAATGGTGGGTTTGAGTTTTAGTTTTGAAAGAGTAGACAATGATTACCAAATAGAAAAAGCACCAAAAAAGAAAGAACAAAAAAAAGCAAAATCCGAGACAATTACTACTCTGATGAATCATTCAGAACATATTTGCGCCCCCGAGATTAATTTGCCTTCAGTAGAAGCTGGCTACATCACACAGAAAGTGAATGAGGGGGGAACAGGTGATATTTATGAAAAACCACTTAAAAAAACAGAAGAGAACCCAAATAGCTCTGTTCCCTCTTTAGATAAAGATAGGTACAATAACATTCCGTATAAGTGTAAAAGCACATTATGTAATAAGCTTTAAAGAATCACCCCATCGTAATATTGCCTTACCTACTCCACTTTCTGAACTACATTGAAAGAATTAAAGACCATCATCGTATCAAACGAGACAATATTGTCCGAGAATTCTTCTCTTAATTGGTCTAAAACTTCCTGAAAATGGTCATTATTCTTAGCAAAGATGTTTACCTGATAATTCCAGTTTCCAACCATCTTATGGCTCCAAAGAATATTAGGATGCATCTCTAAGAAAGTATTAAATTTATGTTCATCAATGCTTCTTAGATTGAACAATACTGGATACATTTGGTATCCTAATTGGGCTAAAGATATAAAAGCAGTAAAATTAGTAACAATCCCATCCGAAACTAATCTTTTGATTCTACTATGAACTGTAGGAAAGTTGCTTCCGGTCTGGTTAATTATCTCTTTTAGATTAATGCGAGCATTAGACTTAATTATGGAAAGAATTTGTTTATCCAGCTCATCTAACTTTAGAAACGAATTGTTTCTCACCTGCATTCCAAATTCTTTTTGGTAAGAAGAGCCTTTATTTTCTTTAAAATGTTTTAATCTTTCTAATTCTTTTAGGTTATCGTCCAGCAATAAGTCCAAATCCATTGGCCTCTCTTCAATTTTGTTAAGAAGACAATACTCGTGGATAACTGAGCCATACTTATCTAAAATCAGACGGAGAAAAGTGTCGAATTCTTCTATATTTTTAGTAGTAATCTCTGCTAGAACATCAAACTTCCCACGAACATTTTTAAGATTGGTTATTTCTGGACATTTTGTTAGTTCTGCCACTATCTCTTTCTCTTTAGCAGGAGTTTTCAATTTTAAATAAACAAGGTGTGTAATCATTCCTAATCTGCGAGAATTTATTCTAGCCACAAAACCCGTTAAAAAATTTAAATCGCGCATTTTCTTAATACGATAAGAAACAACTTCTCTCTTTAATTTAAGTGCTTTGGCAATGGCAGTATTAGAAATTCTACAGTTTTTGCACAGAAGAAAAGCTATTTTCCTATCTATCACGTCTATTTTCTGAGGCATATCCCTCCAGTTGACTTGGATATTAATATGATTGTCTCCCATCAACTTCAACGAAAGTTAACGTTTTATTTAAATCTTATGCATTTTCGTAAAAATTCCACTCAAAGATTTTATTATTACCTCTGCGCTTGCTAATGAACATGAAACAAATGAAGAGTGATTCGGGGGTAAAAAATGACCGAAGAAAAAAAAACTAAAGAAAATGAAACTGATAAAGTCAAGAAAAGCTTTTTTGCCCAGCATCCATACTTATTAGCCGCGGCAGCAATTGTTTTACCGGGAATAGCCGTTACCATTGCTACCAGTAAAACTTCCCCCACCCTAGTAGAAGGAGTGGTTCTGGAAGAGAAATACGTCTCTTCTGATGTTTATGCTGTTGAGAAAAACACTGTTTCTGGGGATATTCCCACAGCAGAGAATGAAACTCCTGTTTCTAAAATAACAGTAGAAAAAACCATGAAGCCCCGAAACTACTTGCTGCATCTCAAAGTCTATGAACCTACAGAAGACGGAACAATTGAGAGGCCATGCACACTTTACGTAAAAGAAGATGACAAGATGCCGGTAGCAGTACTGGATGAAGTTATTTCTGCCGGGTCTAAAGTATATCTACATTATTATGGCTCGGGAGTAGCTTTGCATTCCGCTAACCCTCTTTATCCGATCAGCTGTTTTGGAACGCTTCTTTCTTCAGAGATTAAAGTGGTTTCTGCCTGGGAAAGCTCAGAAGTAGTGAAGAAAGGTTTGGAAGATCATCTGGAAGAGGTGCGAGTGCAGGAATTAGACCGGGCTAAATTAGAAGCAAAAGATGAATGGGGATGGGTGATGTACTAAACTAACTAGGGTGGAATAAAAATGCTAGAAGAAAAAATTGAACAAACAAATTATATCAAACAAAACCCATTCAGAAAAGCTGTCAAAAGCTTTGGGCTAATCGGTTTAGGACTAACTGCGTTACTCTCTGCATACAGTTGCTCCGGCAACAGTAACTCCGTCGGAAAAGCTGCTCCTACTGTTTCTGACACCTTCGCCTGGAGCAGCGGCTTCTCTCAGGAGAAACCAGACGCCTATTCCCCTTTAAAGCCAGAAACTTCCTCCGAAGGCCAATATTGTTACAAAGACTTCGATGGAGATAGCATTGGCAGTTCCGATAGCGGAATATTGTTCTCACCAACAGGAAGCTGTCCTGAAAGTTATTCTACTAAAAATGGAGACTGTGATGACAAGAATCCAAACAGAATCTATGACTGTTCTCCAAAAAGTGATACAAATACAGCTAATAGTGATGTAATGGGAAGTTCAACACAGCAAGATGCACAATCTGGATGCCAACCGAATTGTAATGGGAAAGAATGTGGTAATGATGGGTGTGGAGGAAGTTGTGGAGGATGTGGAACGGGTGAGGGGTGTTTGTCTTCTGGGAAATGTAGTCCTTATACTGATGAAGAGATACTAGCATGGGGTGAATGTGCCCTTACTGATTCAATCAAATTTTCGTATAGTGAACCTGGACATAATCTTCAGTATAATGATATGAAATCTGCAAACTATGCTTGTGCTAATAGTGAAGGAATCGTATGCAAAGAAGATGCGATAGCTTGTTGGGCACAGTGGGACATGGCTGTTAATAAAAATAGTGATTGGATAATGTTAAAATTAGAAGGACAGATTTATGCAAGTGATTCTTTCTATGGACAAATTGATTATCTGCCTTTTGGTGATGGTTTTAATAATAATGACACTGATAACGAATGGAATTTGCATTGTAAAGCTGGCCTATCATCAGAAGGGGCTATCAAAACTACATTCAATGGAATAAATTTTACTTCCGACGGAGCAGTAACCTTTCAGTTTTCCTGTTCGGGTACTTCGAATCTCCTTTCCTACGCTCAAATCTATTCCTGCACTTACCCAACAGATTAGAGGTAAAATAAAATGCTAGAAGAAAAAATAAAGAGAGGGAGACAAATTATGAAAATAGCAATGGATGAATATTGGCGTAGTTGTAATCCTATTGAAAGGGATATAACCGAAGTTAATAATTATGAGGAAAGGCAATCGGGAGGAAGTTTTAGGTGTGGATATGAAACTTACTCTGACGGCAGTGAGGAATGTAATGAAGATTATTCCGTTGATAATCACTGTCTGCCTAAAGTAGAAATTCCAAAAGGGTGGGGATGTAATTGTTCGGAATGTGATTTTTCTTATGTAGACGAATCTTCTCCAATAGTTTTGAGATATTCCATTAACGGAAGTGATTATGAATTTAAGTTTAGTTCGGGAGTAGAAGAGAAAATGGTGAAACAAAAATGCTAGAAGAAAAAATTGAACAAAAAAAGTCATTTACAGAAAAAATTAAAGAGAATGTTAGGAAAAATGTTCCATATATGGCATTATTTGCTCTTTCATTATACGGTAGATGCGGTGTAGCACAATCATACACCCCTCAAAACACATATGAATATACTCGCAAAGTACCAACAGAATATTTTATGGAGGGAAAACAAGTATATAGAGAGGAAAAAGTAAGAATAGATAATTCTCGAACAAGATTAGTAGAAGTTTTAAGAGGGGATTGTGACAAGGTATCCGGCGCTGGTGATTTGATTACATGTGAAGATTATGTATGTGTAGAGAGAACACCTCGAAGATGCTCGACGGGGAAATATGGTGATGGTTCTTGCACAGGTGGTGAGTGTACGCTTATGGGTTATGGAGATAGATGGGAGTTACCAATTAGAGACATATCTTCTGTTTTTGCAGAAGTTGATGATAATGGTGGTAAAATAACAATTAGAAAAAAAGATACTGGTTGGTCAGCTCCAGAGGAGAAAGTTTTATCGTTTAAAAATGCAGATGTTTGCAAAGAGGTAGCAGATATTCTGCATACTTTCTTTGTGAATTAGCATGATAAATAAGTAAACGGGAGGTAAAATAAAATGCTGGAAGAAAAAATTGAGAAAAGCTCGGGATTACTGAACAGATTTGGAAGTGCGATGAGACAAAACACAATGGCATATGTCGTTTCATCAATAATTGCATTAGGAACAACAGCGTGTGATAGTGATGACAACAGAAGTGAGTGCTGCAAAAGTTATAGTTCATGTGTAAATACAGAAATAGACACCTGCACAAAAATATATCGAGAATGTTATGATGACGCAAGTGCTAGCCATTGTATAACAGATTCAGACGGTAATAAAAGTTGCTGCGGCTGCGACGAGGGGGGCGGTTCAGATACATGCAAGTGATAAAAGAGTATGTATAAAGGAGGTTAAAATGAAAAACGAAAATCTTGAACAGAAAGTTGGATTGATGGATAAATTTAGAGGCTTTGCTAGAAAGACTGTTGGAGCATATGCTTTAACGTTAGCTTTAGGTGGAATGTATGGATGTGAAGATGAAAATGGAGATGGCGGTAGTTCTTCTGGTAGCAGTGGCTGCTCACATAATGTGGGTGGAAAGGGAGGATACGCAGAAAGTGGATGTAGTTCAGGTTATCATTGTGAAGATAAAGAAGTCTCAAACAAAAGCGAGACCTCAACTCATACCGTTTCTTCATGCGTGTCAGATACACCACCAGATAATTCTGGAGGTCACGATTACTAAAATGAACCGCCGCCGCTTCCTCAAAACAGGAGCTATTTTAGCTGGAGCAACAATACTCGACAGCTGTAGCTTATTGAGCAAAGCTGTAGTTAAAGATGGTTCAACAGAAAGTTACAGGAATAGCTCTTGGACTTCCCATCTCAACCAATTTGAAGAAGACTTTGCTACGATAGCCGTCGTCATTGACAACCTTTGGGGCGGCGATCATCGCGAGCCAACTGGAGAAAAACATTTCATTGTTGATGCTTATTGCTCTGGAAAAGAAAACCCAATAATTGCTCGTGAAGACTTGCGTCAAGAATTCTTAAAAGAGGGCGTAAGCATTAACGACAAAACAAAAATTTATGATTTCATAAAAGCAAATCGGGTTTTTAAGCGATTTAACCGCTTGGAAGATTATGCCAAAAAAATAGAAGAGCCTTATCGTAAAGATTACTTACAACATTTATTGTATGCCCTAAAGACACAACTATATCTCAGGACAGACCGAGTTAACCCAACGATGTTAAGTAAAATTAATCTGGAAGGAGCCTATGCTGCAGCTACCGGGCAAAATGCTGAAGCCCCCTCTTCTAACTTAGCTGCTAGGGAATTACTAAAAGAACGTTTAGCTAAAGTTGGCTTTCCGGAGACTAATTCTGTTTCTTTAGTCGAATCCGTAGAAAAGTGGTCTGCTAGCAGAGTGCTGAGCCCTAAGGAGCTAAAAGAATTATGGGCGCCTCTTAGCAAAGAGATTAACCAGTTAACTAGAGAGAGAATTTTGCCTTATTTGCCCGCGTGGATTAAAGAAATTCCAGAAGAGAGTGTAGACTTTGGTGTATTTACTGGAAGAGCTCACTTCTCTGGAATTAATCTTGCTCGGCATACTATCAAAGATGGCAGACCCGTTTATGATACCTACCTCCGCATCAGCGACGAAGTAAAACGTACGCGAGAAGAGTATAAATTAGGGTTAGTAACTCATGAAGGTCGACCAGGGCATGGCTTGCATATTCCATTTCAGCATGGAAAATACGCCAGAGGAGAGTATGGATTTGAAACCAGCCTGATGCTTTTATGTTGTCCAGCTTTGACTCTAGAAGAGGGTCTAGCTTCCTCCACCCTTGAGCTCCTCTTTGGATCAAAGTTGGAAGAGTATCTTTCTTCAGATGAATTAGTAGCAGTAGCCAGAGACGACTTGAATTATCTAGGAAGAACGAATGTGGTCTTGCACTATCTTAGTGGAAATAAAAACCAAAAAGAACTTGCTCGTATACTTAGAGAAGAATATTGTTTTTCAGAAGGGGATTCTCACAAGTATGTGGACAAATGGCTCTTTAATGAACATTGCGGAGAACTATTAGGATTGATGTACCTGCCGGCTTACGGAATTGGAAGAGAGGCAGTAAAGACTGCTATCGAGAAGTATGGTCGAGAAGCAGTAATTCCGGCAGTCTATGGGGCGAAAGGGCAAGTGGATGTGATTAATTTTCCAAAGATGATGGAAGAAGAGATGAGGAGATGAGGGGGATGAAGATGAATAAAATAGACAAAAATCCAACTGAAATAAATTATTTATCTAATTTGATAGAAAATGTTTTTGCCCCGAAGCAAGGTGAAAGAGTAATTATCTTAAACGATTTTCCTTTAGATCGCTCTCAAGTAAATAATGATTATCTAACCAGAAGAGAGATGGCGAGGATTTGGAAAGATACCATTTCCAAAATGGCATCGGAAAATCAATTCTTCATCGAGGAATTGATTACATACGAACCAACCTATAAAAATGGAAATCCTATTCCTAAAGTTGCAGTTCAAAGCGGGAAAGAAATAAGCTTAGAAAAGAAGTTAGATTCGTTGGGAGAGAGGGATATTGTGATAGCCATCACTAAATATTCTGCTACTGCCCCGCTTTTCTCTCGGTTAGAAGAACAGAAGTTCCGTTCTGCTTCTATGCCAGGAGCTCTCGCGGATATGAGTGCCCTTAAAGCAGATTATA
>JAGVMW010000162.1 GCA_020053615.1 archaeon
ACTTAATGACATTGGGAGGCAACCCTCTTGTCAGCTGGATGTTAAAATCTAAGAAGCTCGACCTGATGACGGTAACGCTTCACTTTACTGAAGTATTACACAAATCACCATAATTTATATATACCCCCACCACATTTACAACAGAAAAATGGATAAGAAGTTATTAACTCATCTTAAGAAGGTTTATGGTTTCTTAGAAGAAATCACTCTTGAGACTAGAGACTTTCCAGCTTGGACTATTAGGAAAAGACGACCTCACCAAAGTGCTGAAACTCATCCTAGTATTAAATTTGAAATCGCAGTAAATCTTCATCCTTGGTCGGATATTATTGCAGTAAGAGAAGCCGCTTGGGATATAGAAATAGGGTTACGACAAAAACTTCAAGATGGTCGTTTTCATAGTGCAGACGATGTCCGTAAAGTTTACGAAGTTTCAGAAGGCGGGTTAGCCCTTCCAGAATATGATTTATTAGAAAAAAAGCAAAGAGATTTACTGAAAGTGAGTAAGACTGAGTACGATAGCCTTCGGGAAATTCATTCTGGGGTTGCTACAGCTTTCTTAAAGAAAATATTGAATGCAGGAAAACTTGACGATGCTTACATCGTGGAAGGAGACATGGGTGGTCCGGAAGAAAAAAGTTTTTTTGACCCAAAAGGATTCTATCTCCGGCCGCCAATCTTTTTAAACTTTTTGTCTGGCAAAAACGAGGGTGGAGGTCCAGAAGATTTTGGGTTAAGGTACTCCATAGAGTTAAAAGAAAACGAACCCGCATTTCATGAATTTAACTTAAAGTATAACTCTGAGAACCGAGTTCTAACTATAGAAGATTGGGGCTTATGGAAATTGGATGACCGATGTATAAAGTATTTAGATCCCCAGCCGTCGATAGAACAAAAGATTAGGGAAGATTCTCCGTTGGTAAAACTGTTAGAAGCGTATAGGAGGTAATTTAATTTATTTTTTGTGTGGACCTTTCTTTTCAAATGTAAAAGCGCCGACGCCCAGACTTTCTCGTTAACATTCGAAGCATTGTCGCTCCGAGCGCCAACATTTGAACTGGGAATCCCAGAGGGATCAGTTCTCTAATCAACTATTTAAAGTTGCTTCAAGACTGACGCAATACCGGGTTATGCGACGTCGGCTTTAAAGACACATAAGTAAATCACTATTTTTATAAAGGTTTAGGTTTTGTTAACTTGAAATGTTCCTTACTGACATCTTATCCGTCTTCGGAGTTCTCGCTACTAAAATTATCTCTGTTCTAGGCTACGCCGGAATTTTCTTCTTAATGATGACCGAAAGCATGATTTTTCCCACTCCTTCAGAATTAGTCATGCCTTTTGCCGGATTTCTGGCTGCACAAGGTAGATTCAGCTTTGTATTAGTAATTCTATTCAGTTCTTTAGGCAGTATCGTCGGCTCGTTAATATCTTATTATATTGGATACTACGGCGGAAATAAATTAATCCTAAAATACGGAAAGTATCTTCTGCTGGATGAATATGACTTAAAGAAAACCGAAGATTGGTTTGCCAGAAGAGGAGAACGAACTGTTTTAATCAGCCGTTTTATTCCGGTAGTAAGACACTTAATTTCCATCCCTGCCGGTATCGGGAAGATGGATATCAAGAAATTTTGTATTTACACTTTAATCGGAGCTACCATCTGGAATACTTTTTTGGCTTACATGGGATATTTGTTAGGAGAAAATTGGGCAGAAGTAAGACATTACTCTGAATATATTTCTATTCCTGCAGCGATATTGATTCTGATAGCTGGAGGATATACCATTTACAGACATATTCAACATAAGAGACAAAAAACAGCCCAGTGATTAAATTATTATTTCTTCCGTTTATGCATCCTAACTTTACTTAATCTACTTTTAACTTGTTCCCCAATCTTAGCCGTTCCAGCTCGTGCTCTGTCATGAATCTTCTTAGTTGCACCATAAGCAGTAAGAGTCATCTTTTTTGTTTTCGCTTTAGTGTCATAAGCAAACTTTCTAGTCTTATCTCGAGCATCTACCGCAAACTTCTTGGTTCTATCTCGAGCATGCACTGCAACCTTTCTAGTTCCGTCTCTCAACGACTCATGATAAAAACGATAACTGACATACCTTTTTATTTTATCCGCATACTCTTTTCCAGCCCACCATATCCCCCAGATTAAAATTGGCCAAGTTAAGAGATAAGCTACCAATAAAGTCCACCACAATATTGGACGATTCAGCTCGAATAACAATAACACTTTGATAATTCCTCCTGCAATCAAGCTTACTATTATCAACACAATTCCTACATAAAATTTCCATGAAAAGTTCTTTACCAATGATTCTGGTGGTGTCATTTCTTAATATCTCCTGCTGGTGTATGGGTATTCATAACTTTGTGTTGGTGTTTCCAAAAATAACCTGCCCTTCATAATTATTCCATAATGCTTCCAAGTAAAAAGGCGTCTCTTCTTTGTACTCTTCTCTTAATAATCGATTCATGTTCTTTAACATCTGCCTTTTTGCATTATGGTGTGCTTCTAATGAGGTATTCCCTTTAATGACTGAAATAGGAATAAGATTGGAAGGCATTCTTGCTTCTATACGTGCTATAACCAACGCTTTTATCTCTGTTGTTATGTTTTGAATCATAGTATTTTAGTGATTGCCAATGCTTTTAAAATCTTTTTGCCAAGTTCAGTATTATTCTTAATCTCAAAATAAGCCGTATTCCAAGTATAGGTTTTATCATCAACTATCACAATAATATCCTCTCTTAAATTATCTGGAACATTGGCATATATTTTTAAAAATTCAGCTTTTTTATCTTCCATCTTAACTCCTTAATCAGCAGCTGTATATAAAATTTGTTTATTCATTTCTTAATATCTCCTTCTCCTGCAGGAAGAAACTTAATTATCTCATCCAATTCTCCCCCGCCGAGCTTGTGCTTTACTTTTTTGGCTAAGTCGGATTTCTTTTCTTTGCCAGGGATTATAATAACAACTTTATCCACTTTCTTCTTTGTCGCGCTGACCGGACCACCAATTAATTTTCCCTCAGCAATACCAATCGCACATTCTAATTTAGGGTGTAGGTAATTAGTCTTCCCATAAATCATAAAACTACCTTTGGAAATAAACTCTCCCGCTTTAGCTTCTTTAGTTACCTGTTCCGGCTTTACATAAAATACATCAGCTGTTCCATGACCTAATTTCCAGGCCCGGGAATACATGCCTACAGCTTGTGCAGTTTCATTTAAAGTAATCTCTCCAGCTTTCTGTCCGTCTTTTATCACAAAGAACGGAGAACCAGCCATATCCGTGTGAAATACTAAATCAGTTGGATCCAGATGTTTCTTTATCACAATTTCATTGGACGTAGAATCTTTGCCGCCGATGCATAAAAATCCCTCGGAAGAGAAGAACCAATGGAATTTTTCGTACCATTCATGCTTTACTTCAACTTTAGCTCTTTTTTCTTTCTCCTCTTCTAAGAACTTTCCTTCTTTGGTTCTAAGTTCAGCCAGCTTCTTTTTGCTGTCATCTAACGCTTTCTTCGCTCCTTCTAACTTTTTTTTGGCTTTCTTAGCCAGCTCGAAATAAATAGCAGCATTTTCATCTACAGACTTATTTAAGTTGATTTCTACTTGCATTCAGAGTATAAATTAAAAGGAGTATTAAAAGGTTTGGGAGGTGTTTATATTAATTTTCTTCTTCAACAATTTCTTACCGTCTCCGCCACCAGCGCCTGTTCCGTACATATTTGCTCCGTATCGTATAGAACAATCTTAGGAGATATCTTTAACTGTCTAATCTCTCCGGCGGCAGCAGAATCATAATTTGCTTTGCCTAAATACGTTCCCGCCTTGCCAACTTTAGCATCATTGAATTCATAAGACTCCGCTTTTTCTGTTCCGATGATATTAACAATCAGCCCCTCAACTTTAATATTTATCCCGTTCTCCAACGTAAATTTTAACTCTTTACTTCCGGCATCATAACATAACTGGTCCTCTCCGCCGATGTTAGATAATACTAATCCGATGTTAATCGGGCACTGCGCCGATTCTTCCACCTGAGCGCTACCTAAGTTCATTACCACTACACCTACAGCTACTGCAAACGAAATCAGCAGCAACGTAGCCATAAGGGGAGTAATTCCCTTCTTCCGATTTCTTTTTTCTTCCAAAACATCCATATTTATGAACCAATCAAATTATAGTTTAAGCTTTCCAATGAGATTTTCCTTTGTGAAATATTTCCATCACGCGATGGAATGGAATAAATATTTCTTTACCTCCCTCATCTAAAAACACCAGAAACTCTTTCTCAATGTTCTTCAATTTACCCGCTCCAAAAAGAATATGGGTTCCTTTAATCTTATCCATATACTTAATGTTGAATTCTTCTTTATGAGGATGTTGGTGGACTTGGTGAAGGATAGTTTCCACACTCTTTTCCCCTGCACCGAATAGTTTGCTATCTTTAAAGATAAATCCAGACAGCGTAAGCATAGCTAATCCTACTAGCAAGCTAACTAGGGGATTTTTCAATGGACCCAAATTGCCAATTCCATCCCACACTCCAGTCCAAAAGAAAACAACTCCCATTATCCCAAATATGTACCAAAAATAGTTCTTTAATTGGGCGGGTGATATCATAGTTAAAGTTTCCAATAGGTTTTTCCTTGATACAGCACTTCAGTTACGCGATGGATGGGAATGAATAACTCTTGTTTTTGATTAGGATGTTTTACAACTAACGCCCCTTTTTCAATGTTAACGATACTTTCTGCATTGATACTAACTTCTTTTTTCTTGCTTTTATCATAATACTTCATAGTGAATTCTTTTCTGCGTGGATGATGATGCACCAAATGAATTACTTTATTTACTGCTTTTTCTACTCCGCCTAATGGATCAAACTCTTTGAATATCATTCCGGAAAAGGTAAGCATAGCAAAACCGATGAACAGAAACACGAATTCAGTGCATACACCATAATCACAGATATAAGGGAGTTCATAAATCCCTTCCCACACTCCTTTCCATGCAAAGATGAGGGCTATAGCCATATACAACGACCACAAAAAGTGCTTATCTTGTTCCCGCATCACCATCTTTTTTGCCTCGAATATGAAGATGATAATAATGAAGTATAAATAGTTTTCTTATTGAAAAATGAAATGAGTTTTTACCCATAAGTAGTTAAATCTCCAAAAAGCTTATAAATCCAGTTCATTTTAAGTAAAATTATCTCATAAAATAGGTGAATAACCATGGATACCCTCGAACTAAAAAGAGAACAGTTAAGGTTAGCGCACAAAATAATCCTCAGAGATGATTTTGATACTGTGAAGAAGATTGCCGGAATTGATACTCTGCCACTTTCTCCGAATCAATTATTAGCTTGTGTAGTGGTGTGTGATTTTCCTTCTTTAAAAGTAATAGAACAAAAAAGTTATGTCCTGCATGATCCTTTGCCGTTCAAGCCAGGCTACTCTGCCTACAAAGATATGCCGGCGATGATTGAAGCATACAATCTATTAGAACAAGAGCCTGATGTAATTTTGGTCAAAGGAGAAGGCATCCTGCATCCTAGAAAAATGGGAGTAGCATCTCATTTGGGATTGATGTTAAATAAATCTACTATTGGAATTACTCCCAAACTAAATCTGGGAAAAGTAGAACAGGGAAAACTATTTTTCAATAATGAAATTTGCGGGTTTGAAGTCAAGACGCGGGAGCATGCTAATCCGGTTTACGTTACTCCCGGACATCTGATAACTTTAGGTTCTGCACTGAATATTGTAGCTAAGACAATTGTGTATCCGCATAAATTGCCCGAGCCGTTGCATCTGGTGCATAAGCTGATGAGGAAGAGGGTGAGAGGAGAGAAGAGAGAAGATGCTAAAGAAAAGCAGGAAAAAAATAATTTTTCCAAACAGAATTACTCCGAAGAAAGCATAGAGGTATCAACATGAGCCTTGAATCTCTCCTAACCAAAGTGGACGAAGCAACTTGGAAGCAGTATGAAAAAGTCACTAATTGGGCGTATAAGAATTATGGCTGGAGCAAGTATGAGCTGGCGACGATGTGCGGGAGGGCAGAAGGAATCTGTTTTACAGGATATGGCACATATCTAACATTGAATTGTCTTAATGACAGTTCTTCTCTGATGAAAGGGGTGGGGATAGCTACAGGAGCTACATGTTCTATTGTAGGAGGGTACATTTTTAACTCTGCTCCTAAGCGTAATAAACAATTAGAACAAGCGGAAAAGGAATTAGCAATTTATGGAGTGACTCGAAAGCCGGAGTTTGGAAAAAAGAGACCTTTGGATTTATTAATAGACACCACTCTTGCTTCAATTATAGCTTCTTTGAGTTACTTTGGACCCCTACCAAAACAATATGGGGGAACAATAGAAGAATACCGCCTTCTTGGAGTAGCCATGGGGGTTACATTTTTGGGAACGAATTTTTGTCGTATCTCCGCCGATTACTTCTCCTCCCAGCTCCCAAAGCCTCCTAAAGCCAAGAAGAGCGTCTGGCAGGCATTGTCTGAACCGATCACCAAGTATTTCCGAAAAGCTGTTCATCAGATGGAACCGAAGCCGGAAGGAGTGAAATGATAAAAAATATCAATTTCCAGCGGCACAGTCCGCCCTGTGAGTGATAGCACCATATCCACCTGAAAACAAGGACGGCTTTGCCGTCCTGTTTTCATTTAATGAGATGCAACTATCGCATCTCAGCCCAGAAAATC
>JAGVMW010000097.1 GCA_020053615.1 archaeon
TCTGAAGACTTGCAAAATATACATTGAATCATTCCTATCACCTCATGTGAGGAGAAAGAACACTACTATTTAAATATGCCGAAGATTAAACACTATCTTCTTACAGAAACGTTTAAATAATCTCTTTGATTTACTTTGAAAATGGTGTTAGAATCATTATTCAATCCGTTTGCGGTTAAAAAGAAACCATGGGAGATGTTTGTGGCAGGTTTCATCTATTCTATCGTAGGATTAATGCTGTCTTATTTTGTGTTTAAAGAAGCAGCAGGCTTGCTCACGGTGTTTTTAATTGTCTTAGCTACCGTTCCGTTGCTTTATACTACTATTACTAATGAAGAAGAATTGGATTTAAAGTTGGATACTGAAATCGCCATACTCAAAGAACATGGTAAAGTGTTAGTTTTCTTGATTTTCTTATTTTTAGGAATAATGACTGCTTTAACTATTTCTTATGTAATGCTTCCTAAAGTAGTGACAGATGTGGTATTTGGAATCCAACAGCAAGCTATTTCATCTGTAAATAACAATGTTCAAGGAAAGATTGCTAGCTTTGATCTTTTTACCCGCATTTTTTCTAATAATCTTAAAGTATTGTTTTTTTGCGTTGTATTCTCGTTCTTATATGGAACGGGTGCGTTGTTTATCTTAACTTGGAATGCTTCAGTAGTGGCTACGGCTATGGGTAATTTCTTTAAAATCGAATTGGGAAAAGCGGCTTCGGTGGTAGGTATGTCTTCCATCAGCGCTTATTTTGGCGCGGCTTCGATAAGCTTCTTTAGATATATGACTCATGGTATATTCGAAATGGTCTCTTATTTTGTAGCTGGTTTAGCCGGAGGAATTATTTCTATCGCTTTAATCAAGCACAATCTCAAAGAGGATCGAGTGTTAGTAGATGCATTAGATTTGATTTTGTTAAGTTTAGGAATTTTAGTAATAGCAGGATTGGTAGAAGTTTATATTACGCCGGTGATGATACGATAATTTAAAATAAAGAAATTCTAACTATTTTCACAACACCTTCACTTTTCCCGGAAGGTTCTGAAATATGTCTCCTTTCTGCAGCATCTGCTCCAACAGCTTCTCCGTTCCGTTTAACGGAGATTTTGAAATGATTTCTTCGATGGGAGCTCCACCCCCAGTATCTAATTCTTTGATAAGAAGTAATACTTTCTGAGCTGGAAGCAGAGGATTTACTTGTATTCCTTGAACCTCTTCTTCTATTATTTCTTCTTCGATACTTTCATTTATGGCTGAAGAAATGGTTATAGCTGGCTTAATTTCAATCTTAGGAAGCAAGGATGGTTCGGTTTCCACTAGTTTTAATTCAATTTGATTAAATTCTTCTTTTAATTCTAATCGTCTTATCTTCATCCACATCGAATCCATCTTTTTTATGATTTCTGCTGAGAGATATTTTTCTTGATTATATACTCTAACTCTTCCAATCACCATTACCATATCTCCTACTACTAATTCACGCACATTTTTATTTTCCTCAAAACTTCTAAGAATAATTTTTCCAGTGCTGTCATCTAATAGAAGATTGGTTATACTGCCTTGTTTTTCTTTATTTACAATTATTCCAATCACGTTTAATCGGAATATTTTTTGTCCATCTGCCGTTTGCAAGTAGTTAGAATTTTGTTCGTCTTCTTGTACAAAGGTGTAAGTGCTGATCCTTCCAATAGTACTTTTAACCGCTACAAAGCGGACGAAAGTGTTAGTTTGTTCCATGGTTATTGATAGTTTACTTTTAACTTTATGATATTATACACATATTATTTAATTACAGCTTCTGCACGAAGTTCTTCCTTGGCTCGAAGATGTCTCCGGAGCGTCTTAATTTTTCTAATATTTCATTTACTTGATCTTCGCTGATATTTTTCTCTTTAGCAGCGTTGATAATATCTTCTACTGGAATTATTTTGTTCTTAGTTTGATTTTCTAAAATAGTCATAATTTCTTTGATAATACTAATACTGCCTCTTTGGCTGGCAGTGATTTGGCTTCCTAATCTATCAATGTCGATAGTTCCTGTTTCTTTATCTTTAGCAATTTCATTTAAACAATAATCTATCATTTCAATGGCTTTCTGGGCATCTTTTTTGGTTACAGTTTTAGCTAATCTTATTTTCGCTGCTGCTTCTGATAATCTTACTAATGCTTCTAATTGCCTGGCTGTGATTGGAATGGGTCTCATTCCTTTTTCTTCTGTAGTTCCCTGATTTCGCATATTAATGTAATAATCTTTTAATTCTTCGATAGCCGCATCAGTAATCTTCGGATTAATTTTCTGTCGAATATATGCAAAATATTTTTTAAGTAGAACAGTAGGAATCTCTGCTTTGACCTCGGAATCTTTGTGCAGGTTTAGGATAAAAGTAGCTGTTTGCTCATCTTTTTCTCGATTGGGCAAATCTTTAATGGCGAATATTAAATCAAAACGATTTATTAATGTTGGAGGAAGATCAATTTGCCGTGCGATTAAATCACCCGGATCAAATCGACCCAATTTTGGATTGGCAGCAGCTAAAACAGTAGTTTCACATCTTAACGTAGCTTGAATGTTGGCTTTAGAAATACTAACTTGCTGCTGTTCCAACGCTTCATGAAGCGCAGACCTATCTTCTTTATTCATCTTATCCATTTCATCAATAATTGCAAAGCCGCGATTGGCTAAAACTAACGTTCCTGCTTCTAAACTCCAGCCGCCCAGAAATTCATCTTTTACGACGCTAGCAGTAAGTCCGGCAGCAGTATTATGACAAATAACTCCCCCGAAACCAGCCACAAAATTTTCAAATCCTTTAATTGAGATATCATAAACATAGTTATTGGTCGATTTTACCTTTTTGATATTTTTTATTCTGCAAAAACCAAAATCGCTTTCACTTAAAGACTTACAATTATTTAATTTATGATATAGTTTTTCCCCCGCGCCAGTTAAAAAAACATAATTTGTTCTCCCTTTTTTAATACGAACATACAAATTTGGATTTTCTGAGAGATATTCCATTACTGAATTAGTGTATTTTTTAGTCAATTCTGGGCCGCTTATCCCCTGATTTTTACCTATAAACAGAAACCTTTCCAATATTTTTGGATGGCTTATTCTTTCCCAATTAAACCGGCAGTATTTTGATGAAACGATATTTTTACAGTGTTTTTCTCTTATTTCAGAATCAAGGGCAGTTAAAGGAATGCTTTTATACTGATGATTATATTTCTTATTCGGATGCGGTGCTTTTAAATCGAATCTTAATCCTTCTGCTTTAATTATTCTGTCACCTATTTTTCTGGGTGAGTCATCTTTTCGCTTATTACAACTACCAATTACCTCTTGGTTTAAAAATAAATAAAGAAGATCAGACATTAAATCTTTAGATTTAGTAACGCCACCGTCTCCTTTAAGGTATGCTCTTATAAACTCTTTTTGAGATTCTAAATCCATATTAAAAACAATGTTTGGTATTCTTTTTTCTTTAGCATGTTTCCCATATATTGGTCCCAGCCATTTTTTGAACTGATTATGAATTTCTTTCCCATATAACATAACAGTTATTCCGTTATCCCCCTTTTTGTAAATTTTAGGTGCTTTATTAAATATTTTTTTAGAACACATTTCAATTTCTTGGATTATATCCTGTTCTTTTTTATGTAAAGTAAATTCAATTTTATAAGAACTATCTTTTGATCTAGCATTGCCTTCAGCAATAAAATAACCTAACAAACAAGCTATGTCTTTATTATTAAAATCTCCGGCGTGTTTGATTGTAGATGGAATCACTAACGTATCTCCTTTCTTTAATTTAGATGCCTCTTTACAATTTAAATTACCATCTTCTACGCCAAAAATGCTGTGGTCAGCAGTGACAACTACGCTTCTTCCGGTTTCTAATTCAATTTCATAAAGTGGTTCTTTCGTTTTATGTTTGTATCCATAATCAATTTTTTTCCATTCTAATTTTAAAGTTTTAGGATTAAAAGCTAATGCTTGTAAATTGTTCTTAAATGGAAGAAAAAGCCCTTCTTTATCAATACAATTCTCTTCAACTAAATCTCCTATCTTTTTAATCTTGATAAATTTTTCTTCTTTGATAATTATTGGTTCTTGATAATCTAATGAAGCGCCTTTACCGCTGGTGAACCTTGCTTTAGGCGCTATCTTAGTGATTCTTTTCAATATCTGCGATTTACCGCTTCCAGGATCTCCAACTAATAACATGTGAATATCCCCTCTGGTAGAAACTCCATCAGAGCGCATTTTTCGGCATCCGCCGGCCAACTGTAATGCCAAAGCTTCTTTTATTTTATCGTGGCCATAAATCGAAGGAGCAATACTGTTAGCTAGAATGTTAAGCACATTTGGATTTCGAGCTAATTTCTTGATTTCTTCTTCTTCTTGTTCTGAAATGTTAGTTTCGATAGAATCTTCTTGCAAAGGCACTATATTATTAGCTTCGATAATTAAATCGTATTTGGTTGATTGCCCGCCGGTTTTTAAGATGATAGGAACTTCTGTAACCCAGCCGCAGATTCTAACTCTTGATCCTGGTCCGGTTCGACGTTCGGAAATTGGAGCAACTAAATCATCTTTCAAAAATACATTAATTCTTTTTGGTTGGACACCATCTAATTCATCTGCATTTTCTTCTAACACAATTCCCTGTCCATCAACTAATTCTCGAGAAATTTCTTTAAACTTGCCTTTTCTGCCGCAAGAACATTTGCTAGGCTCTTTGTATTTCTTGTCTAATTGTATGATTGTAATCACATTTCCGCAAGAGGGACATTCAAATTTAGCCGCAGCTACATGCGGGCGTACATCTGACTTTTGTCTTACTACTCCTTCGGTCCATAAGAATTTGTTGAGATGTTTACTGCGGATATCGCTTACGTTAATTTTTTGCGAATCTGGCATATTGGTTAAGCGGATAGTAAATTTTTGGACTTTTAATGGCAAGTCAAATTCTTTAACCGCCATTTCTCCGGCTTTAAGCACTTCTTCCGGACTTTCCAGCAATTCTTCAGAAATTTCGGTGTTAAATTTAACCAATTCAGAGAAGTCAAGTACTAGGTACATCTGTCCTTTTCTTACTCCTTCTAATAACTGAGGATAATAATTCTGTTCAATAAATTCGCGGAGTACTTTTATTTGTTCTTCTACTTCCATATTAACCTACCCACCTATTTTCTATTAAATGAGAAACTTAATAAAGTTTTGGGTGGTGAAAGATAATATGAAATTAAATCTGGGGAGTTACAATTTATATCATGGGCACAGTCCGTTTTGTGAGTGATAGCACCATATCCACCTGAAAACAAGGACGGCTTTGCCGTCCTGTTTTCATTTAATGAGATGCAACTATCGCA
>JAGVMW010000152.1 GCA_020053615.1 archaeon
TCTGAAGACTTGCAAAATATACATTGAATCATTCCTATCACCTCATGTGAGGAGAAAGAACACTACTATTTAAATATGCCGAAGATTAAACACTATCCTTAAATCATTAAATTAATCAACCACGCCACTCCCAGCCCTAAAAAACATCCGGCGGAAATGAATGGCATGGCCGGGTAGAATTTCTTTTCTTGAGCTACGAATAACAGAACTCCTAATCCTAATAATGCAAAGAAAGGAATTACTAAACTTGGCCACAATCCCCACTGCTTTAATACCGTTCCGGCAAATAATAATGGAAATGCCATGTCTCCACCGCCCAGCATAGCCATTCTGGCTTTATTGGAAGAAGAAGCAGTTTTAGCAGTAGTAGTTGTTTTAGTAACTTTAGATTTTTCTTTCGTTTGGGATAAAAATAAATTTCCTTTTTTAATCGCATACGGAATCAACAATCCGGCAAATATTTGAGACTTAGCCTGCGACTGTGCTAAAGTTATCATGTGCTTAGATTTCCATACTGCATAAGCATCGTAAATAGAGATTAAAACTAATAAAACGCTTACTGACCATAAATTAAATACTGGAACGAAAATTGCTGCTAATCCACCATATACAAATAATTCAGTAAAGTTCTGCACCCAAAAGTTGGGCTTGAATACTTTCCACAACCCAAATAATAACGCACCAAATAAAGCATATTTTGCGGGAATGAATGCAGTAAAAGCCACAATTAACGACAAAATTACCGCGATTAAAAACCACAATTTCCAAATCCATTGCAGATTGTATTTCATCAACAGCAGAACTAAGACTGTTCCCACAATGACCATTATGATAATTGGAATATATGAAAACTGCTCATCCATCTGCGGTCGCTCGCCGATAGGCAAAGCTTCAAATTCAGTTTTGCCGGTTTCTATGCTCTTCTCTACATCGATGTAATTGTAAACGATAGCTATGCCTAAGAATTGAGACAATAAGAATATAACTAGCAGAATTGAAGTGATGGTTAGATTGTATTTCATGCTAACCTCTTTTCGACTTCTTTTTTAAGCAAAGAGAGATATAACTTTAATTGTAATTCTACTGATTTCCAGTCTTTGTAAGTGATGCTCTCGCCGTAATAATTTAAGCCGTGCCTTTTAGTTCTAATCCTTTCTAAGAAATACCAATCTAATTCTAATCCAGGATATTTTAAACACAATGCAGAAAAGACACATAAATGATTAGAAGAACTCATCTGTTTAAACAAAAGTAAAGCTTCAGCATAAATCCTAAATGCTTCATAAGATAAAGTAAAAACATTAAGCCATTCTAACGAATCTTTATTAAGAGATTTAGTTAAAATTTGGGCAGAACTTAAATTAGTGTTCGCATTCTGGAGCAAAGAACTAATTTTCTCAACGTTTATTTCATCTAGATTCTGCAGATTTCCTTGTGCAAGACAAAAATCATAAGTTTCTTCGATGGTTTTAAGCTTTGGCACTTATCTTCACCCCTAAATCTTGGACGCCCCCCTTAATGAAAATACCGGAAAGGAGATATGGAAGCATTTTTTCCATCTTTTTTAAATCTTTGGTATTCTGAGCATGATGAACTTGAATCTCCCGATTTAGTTTTAGTTCGTATTTTCCCTGTTGGAACTGGGAATCATTCCCATAGATGAAAATATCAATATCGCTATCTTTAGACCAGTCGCTGCGGGAAAAACTGCCAAAGAGAATAATGGCTTTGGCTTTTTCTAACGAGTTGAGATGAGATAATAGGCCGGAATCGAATAGCTTTTGCCAAGCGAAGAGCTTCTTTCTGCTTCGAAATTTTGGATTTTCAAAATCTTGAGCGTAATAAGGCATTCTGCTTTTTTCTTTGATTCTTTTGATTAAGCCTTCTTTCTTAAACATTTTTAACCAGCGGGCAAGCTGCGGTTTACCTATTTTTATCGTGGTTCTTAATTCTTCAAAGTGCCAATACTTTGATTGGTTGAAGAATAGTTCTAAAAGTGCGGTTTCTTTGCTTTGCATAATAGTTATGTTAAACGTAACTAATATTTAAATGTTGTTGTGAAGAGTGGTATAAAGAAAAAAACTAAAAGATGAAAAGAAAAAAACAAAAAAGTTATTTCAAATAGCGGTTAAATGAAGTATCCGCTGGTAATACCAAAGTTGTCCCTTTTTCTCCGCCAAAAGCAGTTTCGTAAGCTTTCTTTGTTCTCCATAACTCGAAGAAGCCGGGATTCTGCTACTGGGCATCGGTATATAATCGGAATACTTCTTTATCAGCATCTCCCCGTTTCTTTCCCGCATTTTCCAATGCCGCTGATTCAATCTCTGCTTTCTCTTTATCTGCACCGGAACGAATTTTTATATATTTCTCTTCTCCCTCAGAGCGGTACTGTGTAGCAATCCTATTTCTTTCTGCTGACATACGTTTATACACGCTATCCGCATTTTCTGGAGGCAAGTCAGCCGTCTTTACTCGTACATCCAAAACATTCAGCCCATAAGTACTAGCTTTCTTTTGACTGCCTCCAGTCACTTTTTTCAGTAATTCTGGCCGACCATACTTAATCTCAGCCCACCGATACAAATTACTCTCGGCGGAATCACTTTCATCTCCTAACGCTAAAGCGGTTACTGCGCCAGAATTGTTTGTCGTCGGATTTAAACTTAAAACGGCTTTTTCCTCTTCTTCAGTTCTAATTGGCTGGTTTGAACTGCGCACTACCTCAATCAAATCCTGATTGCCAACTTGCTCTCTCACTTCAGAATAAACAAAATCATCAAACCTAGGCAAGGCTGCACTTTCACTTAGTAAAGTTTGCAGAAATATTACTGGATTTTCTACTTTCCATCGAGCATAATTACCTACCAGCAATTTCTTTTTATCTTTAGTAACTACAATTCGTGGAGAAGAATCATACTCCAATACTCGCGAATCAATAGAGTTTACTGTATCCACAAAAGGAAGCTTATCAAACAGATATAGTCCTGCTTCGTACTCAATTTCCACTTTTTCTCCTTCTGGAAGATTTGAATTCCACTCCTCAATATTTTTCTTTACACTCGGATCAAGTTTAGCGTAAGGCCCAGGATTTATTACTACTTTAATCGGCTTTCCCATTCGGGTAATTACTACATGCTCAGTAGCGTCCACCTCATAAGAAGTAGAGGAAACCCCAATCAATCCAGCTAATCCTAAACCAGCACCCAATAACAAATGTTTAAGTTTCATTTTGCACCCTCCTGTTTTCCAGCATCATGGCTAACCTTTGTTTTCAAATCTAAAAACTTTAATGGGCCTCCTTCAGTTCCATCAATTACTTTCTCCGCTTTAGAATAAACCGATTCCTGCATCTCTATCCTCAACCTTGTCTCAGTCGATTCAGGAGCGGCAGTGTATTCTTTTAGTGCCCCTAAAAACTGAGCTACTTCTCCTTTAACACGGCCTACTTCCATAGAATAATAAGCATCAGCATCATTGAGAGTTTTCTGCGCCTGACCCCTTGCTTTAGGAATGATATCTTTTTGGTATCCTTCTGCTTCGCTAATTCTTTGATGCTTCCATTCTATAGCATTAACTACATCTTGAAATGCCGACACTACTGGTTCTGGTGGAAGAACATCCTGCAATTGCATTGGTAATATTTTAACTCCCATATCATAAGTGTCTACAATATCCTGTAACCTACTTTGTATGGCATCTTGAATGGCTAGTTTTCCAGTAGTTACAGTAGCATCAAAAGAACTATCTCCTACAACTTGACGAATGGCTGCTTCAGATGCATCTTTAATAGTTCCTTCTGGATCTCTTACATTGAACAGATATTTGGCTGTATCAACAATTTGATATTGCGCTACTGTATCTAAGCGCACGATGTTTTCATCACCGGTAAGCATTTGAGATTCCGTAGGTACATCTTCATACTTGCCATCTTTTAAAGTACGGAAGCCGAGTTCTATACGATGAACTTTGCTTACTGGAACAGTATACGACTTTTCTATTGGCCAAGGTAACTTGCCATGGAAACCGCTTTTTTCTGTTCGATGATATGCCCCAAATCTGGTAACTACTCCCTCTTCAGACGGATTAACATTATACCAAGTAGTTAGCCCCAAGACTAAAGCAGTAATCCCGCCTACAACTCCCCCCACAATCCAATTAGAAATGTTGGTGTTAAGAACATCTTTAATTCCATAATCCTCTCCACCACCATCACAACCGCCGTCTCGTTTATCATATCTTCTGCCGTAAGCCATTTTGTTTTCCTCCAATTATTTTTATTTTTTTATTGTTCAATTTGCGTACATCAATCTAATTCTGTCTATCTCCTCATACTCATATTCTTCTCTATCAGAACTCTTTTTACCGAGTACTTCAACTTCTATGGGCTATCGATTGAATTATCAATTTGATAGCAGTGATATATTTTGGAATAATGATTGACGTCACAGGCTAACTCTTCACCTGAAGTTCCTTTGCAATAAATCACTGGTGAAGTACCTGGATAACTTCCGCCATATCCTACTAATCCAATATGCACGTCAGATTTACATACCGATGGTGCTGGAATTTTGTACACCTGTACTTCTGGCTTACTCTCTACTTCACTAGCACTGCCTGCTCTTGAACCACATCCCGCTAAACTCAAACACACACCTATCCCCACCAAAATTTGTTCTAAAGTTTTCATGTGTGCCCCCCCATTTGTTTTGAATAGCTAGTTAATGTAAATCGTAGTTAATTATAGTTCCTATTGAATTTTCATTCAAAATAAGAAATATAAGCGGTTTACAGTCCCACCCCACTAAAACTCAGCTGTACTTTACCCTCACCAGCTTTCTCTTTACTTTTCTGCACAAAATCTTTGAATAGCGGAATCTTCACCGGAACCGCAAATTTAGTAAATACTGAAGTTACCAACGCCTCTCCTTTATCCAGTGAAGCGATATTGCGGTTATCCTGCGATAAATCCTGCGGAGAAGATTCAATTACTGCCTGCCGTTCTGAATTCATTTCCAAACCTAAAATTATTTTTGTGTTCATATTGGCTAAAATATTCTTAGGAATCTCTGAAGGAAGCTGAGTTATAGCAATCAATCCCACTTTAAATTTTCTGCCTTCTCTCGCAATCGTGTCAAAGATATTACCTCCTTGCTCCAGCACGTTCTTTCCCAACACGCGAGGAGCTTCTTCTAACACAATGGAAATCACTGGTTTCTCGTCGAGCAATCCGCTGCGTTTGTAATATTTATATTTGTCTAATATTTCCGTAGTTATCATACTTCCCACTAAAATTTCAATTGCACCGGAAAAATAACTGGTGTCAACTACTACTACTTTCCCCTGCTCTAATTCTTGGCATATTTCAGCAATAGTATTATCTCCAGCAACCTCATCAAATATGCCCTGGCAGTATAACTGGCCATCAGAGATGTCAATTCCCAGCAACGAAATTAATTTTCTCTTAACTACGGCAATAGTATCTTCATGGAAAGAAACACCTTCAACTTTTTTCTCGGTCAGAATAGAATATATCCATACATCTTTGAATTTGCGATAGAAAGCATACAACATCTGTTTCTGCGGGTCGCTTAACCCTACTGCGCCTTGAAAGTGCTCTGGTTTAAGTTTAGTAATATTTATTTTCAGCGTTTTTGCTCCTGGAGGCGGATTGTGCGGAGTATAATAGCTGATTTTATGCCGTAAGGGATGGTCTTTCAGCCCGAATCCAGTTCTGCCGTAATATTCATCATGCGGATCTAACACTAAAATTCCGGCATAATCTTTTCCCGCAATATCCCACAAAATACAACTCATTAAATTACTTTTTCCTTTACCAGTTGACGCCGGAATAAGTATATGATGGCTTAACACTTCTTTTCCGGGTAGAAACAGCTCGACATCCATCTCCCGGCTGCCGCTTCTTAACTTGCCCAGAAATAAAGGATTAGGGGGCGTAGTAATAAAAAACAAATCTTCTTTCTCAATCGCTCGAACTTTAGTAAAAAAAGATGGCAGTTTCTTGCACAACGAGCTGGTTTTATCATGGTTTACGTTTAGTATCGGCTTCAGAAAAGCTAATTGATAATTTCGCAGTGATTCGTCCATAATAGAGAAATTTCCTTCTTCCAGATTCATTCCGGAAACCATCTCTAAATTCTGAGGAGATATCTGGCTGCCGTAAATCAAGTCATACGCTTGAAGTAGAATCTTATCGCCATTATCATCAATCACCACTAATTCGCCAATTTCTACTTTTTCACCGGACTTTACCCGCATTACTATTTTACTAAAATCACCAGAAACAATCTGCCCTTTTAACATTTACTCGCCTCCAAAGGGGGATTGAGCGAAGCGAATGTCCCCCCACGTGCGCCAAGCGTAATTGGCTTGGAGAAATCTCCTGAAACAACTTGGCCTTTAAGCATAAAAACAAAAAAATAAAGAAGTTTTTAAAGATTTAGGTGGTGGATTAGTGTAAGTTTTACTCAACCACCTCAAGATCTTCCGGAACAGTTACCTCGCTGATTTTTACCGTTCCACTGCCTGCGCCAATTAAGTTAAATGTTCTATCCACTAATCTCACTTCATCACCATCTTCATTTAATCTAAAGATGACCTGGCGCAAAGGCAGACCATAAAAATCATCTACAAACAACCTTTCTTGGTTGCCTTCGGGAGTAGCTCTTTCCAGCAGTATCGTTTTACGCTTTTGGTAGTACGTCTCTCCTGTAACTTTTACTTGAGTAGGAATAAGCTCGTCCATTATTATCCGAGGAGTAATCGTTACATCCTCAGTTATGTAATCTAATTTGTAGGCATTATTATTGATATCTTTACAGGTGATTCCAGTTTTTGAACAAACCCCATAAGCTGTTTTTTGCACTGCATCTAAATAAACTTCATTGTAGAATATCTCTCCTTTCCAGAATTTCGGGCTCGGATAAGTCTTCTTAAGCTTCTCTCCTTTCACTTTAACTCGAAAGTTGGCGTTATCCAGGTACAATCCGGTTGAAGTCATAACTGTTGACTTGTAATAAAATTCATAATTATCTATCTGGGCACTTTTATCTTGCAGCTCTTTTATTTTAGGATTATAGAAAGATAATTCTTCCTTTGGTTCTTCCTGAGCCTCGTCTTTTATCTCCGCTATCGGTTTAATTATCTCTTCTTCGGGGACGCTAATAATTGCTCCAGTTATGGCCGACCCGGAAGCATCAGGAACAGTTGAAGTAGTATTTAACGACGGGGTGGTGGGACTGCATGCAATTAAGAGCAGCACCATTAATAATAATCCAATTAAATATAATTTTGTATTTTTCATGTCAAAATCCCTCTATTTTTGTTATTGATAGTTTAATGATAATAAAAATTTAATGGTTAATATTTAAACGTATCGCTGGTAGGGCACAGTCCGTTTTGTGAGTGATAGCACCATATCCACCTGAAAACAAGGACGGCTTTGCCGTCCTGTTTTCATTTAATGAGATGCAACTATCGCA
>JAGVMW010000040.1 GCA_020053615.1 archaeon
ACTTAATGACATTGGGAGGCAACCCTCTTGTCAGCTGGATGTTAAAATCTAAGAAGCTCGACCTGATGACGGTAACGCTTCACTTTACTGAAGTATTACGGCTTATTTAAATTACAAATTAGCATTGGTCAACACTGGTTTAACAAAAACATTTAATAATCACCTCTTGTTTCTAAGCGTTGATGAAAGAAACGATATTAAAGTATGTCCTGAAGAACGCTTATGATTTCAACGGCAGCGTTAATGATAAAGTAGTTTTAGGGATGGTTTTAAAAGAGAAGCCGGAATTAAAAGCTAAAGTTCCCGAAGTGTTGAAAGGGATACAGGCTGCGGGTAAAGAGGTTTCTAAATTATCCAAAGAAGAGCTCAAGAAGAAGCTGGACAAGCTTGCTCCAAAGTTATTGCAGGAGAAGAAGGAAGAAAAGAAAGAAGGGCTTAGAGAATTAGAGGGAGTAGATAAAAAGAAAGGAGTGATTATGCGATTTGCTCCTTCGCCATCTGGACCGATGCACATCGGACATGCTATCACCGGAGGATTGACTTCTATTTATGTAAAGAAGTATGGCGGAAAATTTATTCTTAGAATTGAAGATACTAATAGCGACAATATTGATTTTGATTCGTATAAATTACTTCCCGAAGATGCGGCGTGGGTTTTTGGGAACGTAACTGAGGTGTGGATTCAATCGGATAGAATGCAAGTGTATTATGATTATGCTTTAAAGATGTTTAAATTAGGAGTTACTTATGTCTGCACCTGTTCGCAAGAAGAATTTAAACAATATTCTGAAAAGATGGAGAACTGTCCTTGCAGAAAGAATTCTGTTGACGAAAACTTAAAACGCTGGAAAAAGATGTTTGATAAAGAGAAAGGCTATAAAGAAGGTGAAGCGGTAGTACGTTTTAAATCTAATATGCAGGACAAGAATCCAGCGATGCGCGATTTTCCATTAGTTAGAATAAATGACAGCGAACATCCTAAACAAAAGTATAAATATCGGGTTTGGCCATTGATGAATCTTTGTGTTACTGTTGATGATATCGAAGTAGGAATGACCCACATTATCCGAGCTAAAGATCATGCAGACAATGCTAAACGCCAAGAGATGATGTATAACGCTTTAGGATTAGGGGACAAATTTCCTAAAACTTATTTCTTGGGGAGATATAATTTTGAAGGATTGGAGATTTCCTGTTCCAAAACTAAAGCCAAGATTAAAGCAGGAATATTTACCGGATGGGATGACATTAGAGTGCCGTTCTTACTTGCTTTACGTAGAAGAGGGTACCAAGCGGGTGCTTTTTTGAAATATACGGAACTGGTTGGAATTTCTCCGGTGGATAAGACTGTACCTCAGGAAGAATTCTGGAAATCAATCAATGCTTTCAATCGGGATATTATCGAACCTAATGCTAATCGGTATTTCTTTGTAGATTCCTCTACTAAAATAAAAATTGAGAAAGCTCCTACAAAAGTGGCGGAGATAGAATTACATCCAAATTATCCTCAACGCGGAAAGAGAAAAATATCTGCAACTGGGGAGGTTTATTTATGCAAAGCTGATACAGAAAAGCTGGAAGAAGGTAAATTACACCGCTTGATGGATTACTGCAATTTTGAAGTTAAGAAAGGCAAATATACTTTCGTTTCAGAAGATTATGAGGAATACAAAAACTCGCCTAAGAAAGGAATGATCTTACATTGGATTCCAGTTAAAGAGAACTTAATTGCGGAAGTGCTGATGGATGATGCTAAGGTTATTATTGGGTATGGCGAGAAGAATATGGAAAAGCTAAAAGTAGGTGATATTGTACAATTAGAACGAAAGTTTTATGCCAGAGTCGATGAGAAGAGCAAAGATAAAATAAAGTTTTGGTATTTGCATAAATAGATTTATATATTAAAACAAGATTGTCTTTCCAAGAAAAAGAGGGAAACTTAAATTGGGAAAAATAAGCCGTGATACGCCATTAGTGGAATTGACTTTACGTAGGTATGAAAAGCCCACTATGAATGGAAGAGAACTGGTACGAAAATTCTGTTTATCTGTAGGAGTATTACAACCAGGTGATTCCCGTGATGTTATGGTAGATATTCTTTATGTGTTATTGCAGGCTAAAGGGAAGAAAGAAGAGCTGCATTCTGAAGAGGTAAAGAATCGAGTTATTGATGTACGTAAAGGATTAAGTTTACCCATGCTGGGAATTGCATCTTCTAATGTCCGCCGCCAGTTGAAACGATTGAAAGATTTGTATTTGATTGAAACTAATGCTAATTTATATCGAATAACTGAATTTGGCACCATTAATGAGATATTTGAAGAGAAAGTGGAGAATTTTGTGTTGGCGCAGGTATTGGGCAGGGTAAAGGAATATATTAAGAAGATTGATGAGGAGTTTGGAGTGGAGAAGTGAGTAATTAATTGTCATAAATATTCTTGCGATGACCAACTAAAGTTATTATTATTTTTTGAGTGTCATGATTTATATCAGCAATTACTCTATAATCTCCAACACGAAGCTTGTAATCAGTTCTGCTTACCAATCTTTCAAAAAAGTGTAGAGGATTCTCTTTTGCTTGGATGATTTTATTGAAAATTCTTTCTTTTACTTCTTTAGGTAACTTGCTCAAGAAATCGATGGCTTCTTCGTCAAATACTACTTCATAACTCAAAGTCCTAGCCTCTTTTTTGCATCTGCTTCGGTAATAAATTTACCTTGCTTAATCCTTTCTCTTGCTTTTTCTATAGCGACTATTGTTTCTTGGCTTAGTTTTGGATTGGTTTTGCAGGTTTGTGCAATATAAATTACTTTTTGTATTACTTCATCATAACTTTCACTAAGGTGCTCTCTAAATGTATCTAAGCCTAACTTAGTATCTTCATGTATCTTTATTGTGGTTGCATCCATAGTATACCCAAGTATACTAAAGTATATTTAAATGTTTCTATCAGTGTTTTTAAGTATAGAAATTATTATAAACAAATGCACTTAATTTTGAGTTATGGGCATTCAAGTTGAATTTAATCCGGACTTAGCGCTGAGAAATATTAGAGAATATAAAGAAGGACGTAGGACTCTAGAAGTGTTTAATTTGATAATCTGTTTACACTTTCTTTACTAATACACCATATTACCTCAATCGGGGTGAGGTAATATGATAGAATTAAATGAAAATAAGAGAAAGTGGATCATTCAACAGTATAGGAAAGGAAGAAGTGCTACGTCTATAGCTAGAATACAGAAAATTAGTCGACAATATGTGTATGTCTTAACGGAAAAACATCGAAAAGAAGGAGATTTAGCCTACAAAGCTAAAATTGCGGGTAGACCAAAAATTAAGATTAACCCACAATTTGAGAAGAAAGTAACTGAAATTCGGAAAGCCGATGATTATGGAAGCCAGAAAATACACTTTGTGATGAGAAGAGACGGATTTGAAGTGTCTCAGCACATAATCCAACGGATTTTAAACGAGAACGGCTTAACCGATCCCTGTGAAAAACGCAGAGGACAGCGTAAATATGTGCGTTATCAGTGGCCTATCTCAAATTATATGTGGCATACCGATTGGAGTGAGCTTAATGGAAAGCAATATATTGCATCTATTGACGATAGAAGCAGGAAAATAATGGCTGGTGGCGAGTTTACTAACGCCACCGCAGAGAATGCCATTTTCTTATTGCATTTAGCCATGCTCGCTAATGAAGTGAGTCCAGTTATCATCTTAAGTGATAAAGGCTCACAATTTTATGCAAATATCCGAATGAAATCTGGTGAGAAAGGCATCTCGCAATTTGAGGAGGAGGTAAAATCATTAGGAATTGATTTCTGGACTTCTCGTCGAAATCATCCTCAAACCAATGGCAAGATGGAAAAATGGTTTGACACGATGAAGAAAAGGAAGAAAAAGCATCCTGATGAGTCTTTTCAAGAATTTATCAGATGGTATAATGAGAAGAGGATACACCACGCTTTGGAATATAAAACTCCAGAAGAAGTGTACTGGGAAAAACAGTAAACAAATTTCCGAATTGTAAACAGATTTCCGAATTATACGCTTTGTCGCCATAAAACCCATTGAAGATTTGGAAATTAGTTGACAAAATTAGAAAGAACCATTGTATGGGTTGCTTTTTAAACTTTAAAAACGACTTATATACTAGAGAAGTGTCAACTAATTACCGAATTATACAGTAGGACTCTAGAAGAATGTATCCCTGAATTGTTAGAAGTGGGTGAGAGATATAATTTTCTGAAGAAAGGACAGCGAAATTATTGGCTTTTTGGAGAGATTCCATTACTGCAAACTTCAGGAGATCAACGGTTATCCCGGTCATTAGCAAGTATCGTTATTCTGGAAGTGACACATTTCAGGGATAAACGTAGAATATATACCCGCGGAGTTTATCGTGTAGAAAAAGTTCTAAATCCAGAAAGCCCAGAAGTTTATTTTGAAGCGATGAGTGTTAATCCGAATTATGGAAATAGAGAATAAATCAATTTTTTATTTCTGGGAGGAGTATACTTCTTCCAAGTCTTGCAATTATCAAAGAAGTCTTCTAAATATTTTTTAGTTTTTCTTCCTTCTTTCAGGTCCATACATTCTTTAAACAATTCTATGAAATCGGGAATGTCGTGATGAAGAGGGGAAAGAGCAGTGCGAAAACTAAGCGACTCTAGTGCAAGCTCATGGGTTGAATGTGTTCCTGATAATTGAAAACATCCTTCTGAACAGTAAATTGCTCCTTCCAATGGACTTCTTCCTTTGGAATTGTAATGATACACTACTAAATGCCTGGCCGGTTCCATGCAACCTCGATATGCACAAGATCGTTG
Source organism: archaeon (assembly GCA_020053615.1). Lineage (GTDB taxonomy): Archaea > Nanobdellota > Nanobdellia > Woesearchaeales > GW2011-AR9 > JACRPH01. The sequence continues at coordinate 4,840 of JAGVMW010000040.1, forward strand.
TGATACAAAGTTATTAGCTACAAATTCTACATAATTGAATCTGGCTTTAAGAGGAGCAGGCATAGCAGTATTCTCTAACACTTGTACAAAATAGTTATAATCTTGCAGCAGCACTTGTTCTACGGATGCCCCGTGGTATTTTCCGAAAGGTAAATTTTCTGGCATTTTTAGTTGGAAATAGAAGCAGTGTTTAAATGTTACGGAACTTTAAATTAAATAACAATTAGTGATAGAAGTAAAGATTAAAAAATAATTAAATAATATCTTCTTCCGCTATAACGATGAAATCACCGGTAGCGATAACTGCAGAGAAAGGAATCAATATCTGCCCCTCTTTAGTCTTTTCCAGCTCCAGCCGTTCGGTATATGCAGTTTGATTCTTAAGCACGATATGGATTAATTCTCCGGAGCTGACTTCGAAGATTAAGTCGCCAACTTCACCGAATTTCTTTCCGCTTCGGGAAACTACAGTTTTTCCGATGAGTTCTTTAGAATAATTCTTGTCTTTTTCTTCCATGATGGGTCACCTTTCTTTTTGTTTTATGATTATTATGGATAGAGAGTAAGTAAAAGGGTGTATATATAAAGTTTACGGTAATGGAGTATAGTGAAATGAGTATATAGTTAATTCTATAAAGATACTTTTTTAAACTTAATGACTTATCTAAGGTATTAATCATGTGGATTAACACTCTAAATCCGGTCTTACTTGACCTCGGACCAGTAGAAATACGCTGGTACGGCCTAGTGTATGTGCTAGGATTCTTCTTATCGGTATGGTGGATGCATTATTTGAGCAAGAAAGGAAGATTGAAGTTAAGCTCAGACAATATCTGGGATTATGCATTTTATTGTATGTTGGGGGTATTAATTGGCTCGAGACTGTTTGAAATATTCTGGGAGCCAGCTTATTACCTAGGCAATCCATTGAGACTGCTTAAGTTGTGGGAAGGAGGCATGAGCTTCCATGGAGGGTTAGTAGGAATTGTAGTGGCAGGTTATTGGTATTGCCGTAAGAAACAGCTGAATTTCTGGGAATTAGCTGATGCCATGTCTTTTCCGACCATGTTCGCTCTGGCTTTGGGCAGGATAGCTAATTTCATCAATGGAGAATTGGTAGGAAGAGTATGGAACGGAACGGGATGTGTGATATTTCCGCAGTATGACCAAGCATGTAGACATCCTCAAGTTTTGTATGTTGCCGGTTACCGCTTCTTTATTTCGTTCTGGTTATTATGGCTGAGTTTCAAAGAAAAGTTTACACCCGGATTCATCTTCTGGAATTTTGTCTTGCTGGAGGGGGTAGGAAGATTTATCGTTGATTTCTATCGTGAGGATATACTTTATTTTGGATTTAGTTTAGGGCAGTGGTTTAGTGTAGTGATGATAATTGTAGCAGTAGCGTTATTGTGGAAGAGGCATAGAGGTGATTTTATATCAATAGTGTAGAAAGTATTTTATATATCAAAGATAAATTAAAATAAAACAAGTAAAATTGATGAAAAAAGGCTAACCTAAAGACTCCGGAATTAGCGTGGATTCCTTTTATTGGACCAACATTAATTTCATTTCAGGCGTCTAAGACCCATTGGTGGCCATGGCTATTAATTATTGGAATGCTTATACCAGTGATTGGATTTGTGTTTAGCATTGCTTTTGCAGTATTTATGGTCATATGGCAATGGAAGATGTTTGAAGCCATCAAAAAGCCAGGTTGGTGGGCATTATTGTGCCTGCTTCCTATTGTTAACCTAGTATTGTATGGAGTTGCCGCCTGGGGAAAGAAATAATTTTTATTATTATTAGATCCATCTTGATTAGGATAAATTAAAAAAATAATTGTAGTTGCATACGTTAATGGTTTAAGTTACTTAAATTTCTTTTTTAACTTAGTCAAAGCTTCATAATCTGCTTTAGACCCGCTTCCGCCGCTACATTTAGCTTCTAATTCTTTAAGTACTCCTTTCCATTCTCGTTCTCTTTTTTCCAAATCTTTTTTGCCTATGGTCATGTTTTGTCCTCCCAATCGATAATAGAGGATAGATTTTTATTTTAAGTATATAAATGTGCCTACTCCTAAAAATAATTTTGGTCCTACTTCTTAGCTAATCTCCACATCAATTCAAATTGTTTACGGTAAGATTCAGCGACAATATGGTCTTCTATCAAAAACCCATAAGGGTGCTGTGCAAACACTATAATCCCCACCTTATCTCCTACAATAACCGTCTCTGTAAGCTGAGCGAACTTCTGAGGCAAGAATCGGACTTTAGAAAATGGTCTTTTATTTAATTCTTCTCCAAACTTACGAATGGTTTCATCGAAGATTTGTCTTGCTTGAAGCCGGTTAGCGATTCTCCGGGTATGTAAGTTTTTCCACCAAGATTCCCCCATAATTTCATAAGTTACTTTTTTACCCCCGCCAAAAGTATTGTACTCTTTGGCAGGAGTGGAAATAAGACTAGTGTAAATTTCTTTTATTCCCCTAAAGCTTTTATAGATTACTGCATTCTCTTTTTTTCCAGCAAAATTTTGCTTTTGCTTTAACTCTGGAAGAATTTGCTCAAACCGAACTTTCTTTTCTTCGATAAATTGAAGTAAATTTTCGGGGTTAGTAGCTTGGTAAATCTTTCTCCGCCCTTCCAACACAAAGTTAATTAATCCTTTTTCAATAAGCGAATTTAAAGCTCGGTGAGTAACTGAATTCTGCAGACGCGACTTCTCGATTATCTTCCCAGCAGAGGATGAACCTAATTCCAATAGGGTAACATATACTTTAATCTCTGCAGCGGTTAAGCCTAAATCTTCAAGGATGGAAACGTCCATCTCCGACCAAAGAATAACCGTTTATTTAAGCTTTTCTATTGTACTCCCAAATAGGAGGATAAATGTTAATATAAATCTTAGTAACCACTAATTAATCGAGATTTAACCAAAATGGGAGGGAAAATAAATATGAACGATTTAATCCAATTTAAACCAGAAGAATTAGAGAGAATAACGGGGATAACCACTTTAGGCACTATCAAAATAAGAGCTTTGCAGTATATCACTAGTAACGTAGATGAATTGATGGAAGCAACCAAACATCACGATAGAAGAGTAGAAGAGAATATTCTTAGAGAAACAAAATACAAAGAACAATTTCGTGGAATTGATGCTTACTGTTTAGGTGAAGCAAATGAGGAATGGGTGCCGGGAGCATCATTTGCTGTTTCAGAATACGAAGTGACCTGTTACAGGATAGAAGATGGTGCGTATAGCAAAATCTCTTCAATATGAGAATTTCTTAACTATAATACCATTTACTCTCCTGACGCTGCTCTCTGTCTTCAATTTTGTTGCTGAAGCCATTGCTTAAAAACCGGATCTTGAAACTGAAACTTACCTTTGTCAACTTTGTCTAAAACGCCTTTTTCTTCGAGATAAAGCAAAAATCGATTTACAGTAGTGGAAGATTCATTTATCTGCATAGCAATTTCAGAAGTTGAGATTAAATCAAATTTTGCCATCGCATCTAATATTTTCCTCTCTTTTGAGCTTAACTGCGAGAATTGTTCCTGAAAAAAAATAGCACCTTCTTGAGTAAGAAAAGATTTAATCGCCCGATTTACGATTTCAACATTTATTTTATTCATTCCTTCTAATTGTCTTCCTATCGCTTGAGCATAAAATGGAATCCCTCGGGTAAAGTTCCACACTTTTTCTATCACTGCTTCAGGCACCTCTTTTTTGAGATTCCAAATGAGTAATTCTTTGATATGCTGCTTTTCCAGCGGCTCAATTTTACGATTGATAAATTGCTTGTAGAATGCTGATCCAGGGTGAAAAGCGGTTATTTCCATTGTTTTTTTAATTGATCCAGAAATGCAGAGAAGAGTATGTTTTTGTGTCTCGTGTAAAGTGCGGATGAGTTTAATTGCCCCTTCACCAATCTGATTATTGTCTTTCTTAAGCTCCATTAGGGAAGGAAATTCATCTAGCAGAAGAATGCATCTAGTCTTTGTTTCCTGGGCAAAAGCTTCTGCCAAAGAAAAAACGCGCTCAATAATCAGCCCGGCATCATCTTTTTCTGATGGATGCATGGTCAAGATGATTTCTATCTCTTCCCGAAGTTTGAGGCTTATAGAAAGACTCTGAAGAAGCTCTTTGAGAAGTGCAAGTGAAGCTTCAAATAAGTTTTTTGCTTTATGAGTAAAACCAATTTGTCCGCTGTAAGCATCGATAATGGTTATCGTAAGCTTCTTAGCAAATTCTTCAACGGTGTTTTCTACTAATGACCATAAAGAAAAATATATCGGTACAATCATTTTATGCTTAGACAATTGTCGGGAAGTTTCTTTCAGGATGGATGTTTTTCCTACACGACGAACACCATAGAGCGCAAATCCCATGTGGAGTTTCGAGTTAGATAATGTACTTACCATCTCTGAGAGTAATTCTTTCCGGTTGATAAAGTCGGATCCTTCTGCTGGAATTAGGGTAAATGCCATTTTTATACTTTTTTGTAGTATATAAATAAGTATTATATAAATCTTTCTGTTTTATTCTTACTTTCACATTATTCAACTATAATACCATTTATTCTCCTGACGCTGCTCTCTGTCTTTAACCGAACCAGGTTTATTAATCCTGGGCCGTTTTGAATTTAAATCCCGACGAAGAGTAATTCCTACTTCCTGCAAAAACATATTCATTCCGGTTTCCATCGCAAACGGTCCTTTGAGCAGACCATGTTTAGCCGGAACTCCACTAAACACCATCAGCCTATCCGACAAATAATCTAAAAACATCAAATCATGATCTACCACCAAAATAGTAATCCCTCTCTCTTCTGCCAAAGCGCTGATAACTTTAGAAATTAACAATCTCTGCTCCACATCAAGATAAGCTGAAGGCTCATCCAGCAAAAACAGCTCCGCATCCTGCGATAAACATTTTACGATAGATACTCGCTGTAATTCTCCTCCAGATAATTCGCACAATTTCTTGGTGAATAATTTTTCCACTTCTAACGGCTTGATTAATGGAATGCTGAATTTATTTATAGCGTCCTGTAAAAATACCATCACCATCATTTCGGAACTGGTTTCCAGATACTGTGGCTTGTATGACACTTTAACCTTTGGCTCAATTCCGCCGGAATCAGGCTCTAACACCCCAGCTAACATTTTCACAAACGAAGTTTTTCCGATGCCGTTCTCTCCTAATATTCCTACAATCTCTCCTCGATTCAGAGAACTTTCGGCTGCTTCTAGTTTAAAATTTCCCAACGTCTTTTTCAATGCAGTCCAAGAAATTAACGGTCTAGAAACTCCACTGGCAGATTTAGCAGATTTGTCAAACTTAATTGCATGATCTCGGAAACGAGTATTTTCTTCTCGAAGATATCCGTCTAAGAACGAGTTGATTCCTTCTCGGGTAGATTTTAACCCTGAAACTACTCCATATGCACCTTCTTGTCCGTACATGATATTAACCAAGTCAGTCATGTAATCCAGAATAATTAAATCATGCTCGATAGCCATTACAGAAGTATGCTCATTAGCTAAGGAACGAATAAATTGCGACATCTTGATTCTTTGCTTTATGTCTAAATAAGAAGTTGGTTCATCAAACAGAAACAGATTGGCTCTTTTTAACACTGTAGCTGCGATAGCAACTCGTTGTAATTCTCCTCCCGAAACCTGAGCTACGGAAGTATCCATAAAATGCGTCAATCCTAATTGCTGGACAATCTCTAATAATCTATTCTCTTTATCCACCTTTTGTAATAATTCTTTTACCGTTCCGGAGAATTGCTTTGGGATTAAATCTACCTGCTGTGGCTTGTAAGATAGAATTATTTCATCTTTATGCAGCTTTTCTAGAAATCCCTGCATTTCGGTGCCTTTGAAATGGCTGATAATCTCCTTAAAGTCAGATGGTTTTTTCCAATCACCCAAATTGGGCTGGATTTGTTTAGCCAGAACTTTCAATGCAGTAGATTTTCCAATACCATTTTTTCCTAGAATTCCGGTTACTTGTCCAAATAAAGGAGTTGGCAGGGAAAATAATTCAAACATATTTTCGCCGTAGCGATGGATAGGAAGCTGGTTTAGAGCTTCGGGTAAGTTAATGATTTCAATGGCGTTGAAAGGGCATCGGTTAGCACAAATTCCACACGAAACACACACGGTTTCATCAATCCTTGCTTTCTGTCCCATGTCTTCCCCTGCAAAGATGCAATTAGCCCCAGTTCTGTTGACTGGACATAACTTGGCACACAAATAATTACCGCACTCCATGGGGTGGCATTTATTTCTATCTACTACTGCAATTCTTTTTTTCATTTTTTCCACACATCATTCCAACTATCTAATAGTTGAAGTTCATCTTCTTCTGTTATTGGTCCCCATGCTCGTCCATATATAAAAAACCTACGCAAATAATCATATGCCTCTTTAGATTTGAAGTAGTAAAAGCCTTTAGAGTTAAATGAAAAACTGCGACCAAACAATTTCATCATAATTTGATTAACAGTATTATAATCTATTCTTTTTCGTTTTAGTTCTTTACTATTAATGCGGACACGATACCCTTTATCAATTCTCAATACTTTATAAACATTTAGAAGTTCTAGTGGAACTTTTCTGACAGATTTAACCGTAATTTCATGAACAAATGGTGCTACTTTAAGTTTTTCTATGAATTCTATTTGTTTTCTAGGGTGCGCAAATCCAACACAACAAAATTTCTTAGTATCGGCTGCAGTAATAACTATGCTTCTGCTTGCTTGTACGGGATTTATTCCTTTACTAAATAAATAGGCTTTACACTCGCGAAACATATTCTGATCTGAAGACGAGAAGGAAACCGAACCAATTGCACTACCGTCTGTATCAAAGCAACCTCTCCAAAAATATTTTTCTAAGTCTGACTTAACCCCTTCTAAGATTAAAGGCACCGAAAGGCGATGGTTTTTCTTCTTGCCAAAGGGCAAACCAAAGAAGAAGTTTAAGAAGCGGCAAAATAACTTATTGTTTGCTTTAATAATATATTTGTTCTTTGCTAAAAGTACTGTCGGAACTACCCCATAAATTTTAAGGATAGAGCTAAGACTCTGGACAAACTCCTCGGACAATGAAAGTCTTGCTTTATCAGAACTTCCATCGACAATACACCAACGTTTGCCAAAATGATCTATGTGCCCATCTCCAATAGAGCACCCAACCAAATATATCAACTTCTTGTCAAGTAATTCCTCTAACGTAAGCGGGGGGTAAAATCGGGATTTATGCAGAAAATCAGTGAAATACTGAGTTCCGCTTATCCACCGGGAAAGCTCTCTCTCGTTTCGACTCAACACGCGAAGTAAAATTAAAGGAAATACCCCATTACCAAACCACTTTGAGATTGCCGCATTGCAGTTACTTCTTTGAGTAGTATATGATTCTATAAGTTTTTTAACTCCTTCAACTTCAAGTGCCCTTTTCCTCAATTGCTTAGCAATTTCTTTATTCACTTTGAGGTATACGGTCTTTTGAAGGGGCTGAGTTATCTTTTCTTTGTGTTCAAAGTCGCTTTTCTTAACAAATGCGGAGAATAAATTTAACGTTTTACTCTCATTCAAGAATATAAGACTGCCACGATTCTGCTTAATTAAATCGTTAGTGTTCTCCTCAACCAGCAATGGATCATTCAGATAATTCAACATTAATTAGGATAAACGGGCAGAATATTTAAATTTTTCCCACAACCAGTGCAGGGGCACAATTTAGCACAAAGATAATCTCCACAGTCTTGCGGATGGCATTTCTGCCGTTCAATTATAGCGATGCGCTTGGGCATGGACATAGAAATAATTGATGGATTTATATTGGTTGTGGTGAGTTATATAGTCTTTATCATAACATTAATTATAAAGGACTATTAAATACTTAAAGATTAAATGTATTTGTTTAGCATCATAAAGTCAAAATTCATTCGATAACGTCAACAATAGTGACAGAGGGAAGGCTCCTACGGAGATGCCGCTTTGCGATTATCACATCCAGAATTTTGAAGATGCTAAACAAATACGATTAGAGCAATAAAGAGGTGAAATAATGGGAGAATCTTACAAACTTAAATTAGAGGTTACCGAGCTTCATGCCGGAGCAATTCGAGAGGGCTTAGAAAAAGTTATCGAGCATAAAGGAGATACAACTGTTCCCAATCCACGTATTACTAAAGACGATTTTGGGATGTATGAGAAATGCCATGTGGCTCTTTATATCCAAGCTATTACTAATAATCGAGGAGACATTCTGGTAGAAGGAGAAAGCCAGGAAGCAGTAAAATCATTAGTAGGAAAATTAAAAGAAACTTATCAACAGAATAGGCAAGGGATAACTTCTACTAATGTAGAATATTGCCCGTAAAGAAAAACAATTTCCTAAACATTTATAATTATTATTTAATTTTAATCCAAACATGGCAAAATGCACCATCTGCAGCAACAAGATTGAAAAATTATTCTTGGATAAGCTAAACGGGACTATCGTGAAGAAACCGAATTCAAACAAGCATTATCCGGTGTGCTTTGATTGTCAGAAGAAGTTTAAGACTAAAGAAGAATTATTGAAGCAGATTAATTGAGGTTAATTCTAACTACAAATGTCACTCATCCCTACTGTTGTAAAAGAATACTTTAGAAAAGCATTTGTAGGTCGTACTTTAGATGAAGTAGTGGAAGAATTGAAACAACGAGGAGCGACTGAAGTGAGCCTGTCTGGGGATGCGGAAAATGTTTCAGATAGCCCTATTTGTTCCATTTACAATTTTTATGTGCATTATCGGGTCAAAGCTAAAGATGGAGAGTGGATACATTTTAAAGAGCTTGCTGATTGTACTTACTCCACCAACTGGAGAAAAGACACGAATCGATGTTTAAATAACCGCAGAGAAACTCTTCAGAAAGCATTAGGAACCAAAGAGATTACTATCAAGTATGTTCCAGAAAAAGTGAGTTCATATTAGGATTATTTTGATTAACAATTATTTAACGATTCTTCACCAATATCTTTTTATAAAACCGCTCTAAAAATAGGTTAAGCTTGCTTTTGTAGCTTAACGATGACGCGGCCAATCAAACTCGACTCGGTCTCGTAGTATCAAACTGAAAAGCGTTTGATATACGCTTGGCGGGCGTGGTGCGTTTAGCTACGAGCTCAACAGTACTAACATTAAAAACGCCCTTGTAGCTTAACGGCGGAGCGACTGCTTCGTATACGATTACGTTGAAAGAGCAGTAGGTTGAGGGTTCAAATCCCTCCAAGGGCTATTTATTTATTTTAGTATACTGTCGAGGTTTATTATATTTTTTCTATCGAAGAATCAGTTAAGTATGCAGTGTATTCTTGATATAAACGAATATGATTTAAATCGCCTTCGTAGAGATTATCTCTAGTGTTAGTTAAAATGCTTTCTTTTAGCATATCACGTAACGCACTAATTGCAGCATAGCCCACTCTTGCTTCTTCCATTTTAGGCTAAAAAACAGGATTATTCTTAAGATTATTGGGAGAAATAGTGATACTTAGGTTATGCTAAGTAAAATCTTATAAACTGCTTCTTTTATTATTAATTTATGTCTAAAGAAACAGAACAATTACTAAAACAAGCTGAACAAGTTTACAAAAAGAACCTTACGAATGAGTGCTGGTTTGAACGTGCCATTTTTCTTAGCTGGTACTGCTCGTTAGGAGATTGTACTTTCTGCTACATGAGCACACAGAAGAATAAAATAAAGAATCCGGCTTTAGCTAAAAGAAAACTAAGCTCAATTCTAGCTGAAATTTTAATAACCAAGAAGATGAATTGGAAAGTAGAGTTTCTTTCTGCAGGATACGGAGCTCATAAACTAGAAGAATTACAAGAAATCGTTAAAAAATCTTCAATCGTTGCTGGAGAGAAACTGTGGTTGAATATAGGTTATCTTACTGAAGCACAGATTAAGCCACTGTTGCCATATATTAAAGGGGTTTCAGTATCTTTAGAAACGGTCAATTGGAAACTTAGGAAAGAGGTATGTCCTTCTAAGCCGGTAGCGCCATTGTTTAAAACATTAAAATTAGCTGATAAATACAAATTAAAGAAAGCAATTACAATTATAATCGGATTGGGAGAAACTGAAGAAGATTTAAATGAATTGTTCAAATTTGTAGAAAAATATAAAATTGATAGAATTACATTCTATGCGTTGAATCCGCATACAGGAACTCCGTTTACTACGGGGCCGGATAAAGAATATTATTTACAATGGATTACTAACACCAGAATTCGCTTTCCTAAGTTAGAGATAATTGCCGGAACGTGGGTAAATCGCTTGGATGAATTACATCTGCTGTTAAGAGCCGGAGCGAATGCATTTACTAAGTTGCCGGCATTAAAGTTAGTGGGAGGAAAAGATGCATCTAAAATTGAAGCGGAAGTTAGATTAGCCCATCGAAAACTCAATGGTGGATTCAATAAATTTCCTAAAGCTAATTGGAAGAGAGAGATTTCTGCGTTGAAGTTGGAGAAAGCATTAAAATCGGATATCTATACGAAACTCCAGCAATATTTAAAAAGGAAAGAGCGTCTTCATTGAAACAAATGGCAGATGAGATTAAAGTGGAGAAAGTTGCTGAACATCATAAGACTGAACACCACGATTCGGAAGGAGATTCTACTCCAGTTACTGATACTAAAACAATCTTAATCGCAGTAGGGATTATCATCGGAATATTTGCTTTTTCTATCGTTGGATTCAAGCTGTATGAGAAGTATATGGGTGGAGCTGAAGTAATTAATGTTGATGATTTACATGAAGAAAACCTGCAAGGAGAGCTGAATGAGAAAGAAGGATATATGTACAATGGCTACAGCTTTGTCTATGTTGATGGATTGTGGTGGACTGAAGTTAATCGGTTTGGCACGCTGTTGAAAATTCCATTACATTTTGGGGCGAAAGAGGTGGAAAGTATTCCGGTTACCGGAACGTTAGATGCAGCGTTTAATAAAGGTGAAATAGTTTATATTGCCATTAATCCAGAGACGACTAATAAATATTATACTTTAGGGTTATCTGAGCTGAATTTTAATATCATAAAAGGGATTGATAGAAATATTGAAGCAGCCTGTACTACAAACAATTCCATTTGCGATAATCGAACCATTATTAGTTGTGAGAAAACTTTAGGTAAGCCGGTAGTTGAGCTGACTTTAACTAACTATACTGATTCTGCCAATTCTGGAAAGATTGAATTCAAAGGCAGCTGTATTCGAATTTCTGGGCAGGATTACGAGCTGGTTAAGGCAGTGGATAAAGTTCTGCTGAGATGGTATGGAATTATGAAGTAAATTTTATGTGTTTGTTTAGCATCATAAAGTTGAAATTCTCTCTAATTACCTAAGTTTTCCCTAGTTTTTATACACTACATTTAATGCTTGCAGTATTTTTTTCTGTTTCGGCTCTAGAGGAACATAAAGACTCAACTCCAAATTATCTTTTTCAGACTTCAAGTTTACTTTGTAGCCGTGCTTTAATGAATTTAAAGCATCGACTGAGCTTATCTTCAATTTTCTTAGCTTGTAATTCATAAAAGACAAAATTGCGTAAGCAAGATAGCAAATTTTTATGTGCGCTTCAACATGGTCTTTAAGCCAAACTCTGATGGGTCTTAAATTTAATATCCCTTTGATTTGCTTAAATGCTCTTTCAACAATTTCTTTATCGTAGTATTTTTTAACAATTTCAGACGATAAATCTTCCGTGTTGTGATAAATCAGAGAGTATCCTATAAATGGGTCAGTTACGTCTGTATCTCTATTAAAATTGAGCTGTTTTTTCATAACTTCAAGTGACGGATTGTAAACTGCTATGAGTTTTCCATCATTATAATCAAAAGTATTTATGAAAACGTCTGTGTTTTTCAGCTTA